>CAYXWE010000175.1:0-7032 GCA_964468145.1 uncultured Pleurocapsa sp. | reverse complement strand
TAAATGACTATTATTAAATGCCTCCTCTAACTCTCCTTGCAATCTTTGGTATTCTCGTTCGTGAAATTGAAGATCTACTGTATCTAGAGTTGTCTTTTCTGATGCTGATGATTTTTGGTCTACCAAGTCTTGAATATAAGGCAAATTAAATTCTTGATTCAAAGTAATCAGGTTGGCTTCAACTTTCCCCGTATTCATTAGATGAATCCCCGTAAGTAATACGCGATAAATATAAAGCAAGGGTTTAATTCTGTACCCGTCACCTTTATTAAATAGCTGCCATTGATTGCTAGCAAATCCTCGATAGTGATGGTAATGATGGCGAGTAATACAGTTAGGCGCGATCGCCTTTAGTTGGCGATGTTCTGGAGTGGTTTTAATAATCAATGGGGAATATAACTGTTCTAATACGTAGCCATTTTTTTTCAGTAATAAAGTAAAAAACTTTTTAACATCGTGGGTGACTAAATCTATTTCTGTACCTGCTTCTTTTTCTGCCACTTCTACAGTTTCTCGCACGGGATACATTCCTAATATTTTTCCTACTGGTAAGACATGAACGCCCCGCAAATCGCAATCGGAATCTTCTGAAGGAAAGCCATATAAATGCGCGCCACTGATAGTTAAAAACAGTAAGGGAAAAGGTTGAGATTCAATTACTTCTGATAGTAGTTGAGAATTGAGCATTTCAATTTTACTTATTTAATTGGGGAATACTAGATTAATAGTGAGACAAGCGATCGATGATTAAAATATCTAAAATACTTTATTTGGTCTGTTTTTTATTATTATTTTTATCCTGTAGCAATCGAAATACATCTTCTCGCGTTCGAGCCTATAGCGATAGTGAAGGATCGAATACTAATAGTAATTCATTTCAAGACCCAACAAGCGATCGCTTTATCGTTCCCCCAGAAATAGCGATCGTGAGCGCGACTATTAGTGCAACCGCTAGTTCTTTTAATGAGGCAACAGAGTTAATAGAAACAAACTCAAATAAATTCTTTAGCAGTCTCAATAAAATTGAAGGCTGTTCGGTAAATATTATTGATTATAGTCATCCTGCTGCCTGGAATTACCGAAAAATAGCTAGCTCTAATGACTCAAAATATTCTAGCAGTATAGACTTGGAAATACAGATCGATTTTACTTCAGCAAAAGATATTCCAGGTCGCATCGAGCGACTTAATAATTGTTTACAAGTAGTTTCTGAAATGAAACTAGAAAAAATTCCAGAAAATAAAAGTAAAAGTATTTATCTATCACTGTCTAAAGCGATACCCACTGTTAAAGATGTTGCAAAATATCGCCAGCAATTATTAATAGCAAAATTCAAACCTTTAAAAACTGTAGCCAGTATTGCCGAACCTGCAAGTCAATTTAAGGCTTTGGATACTAAATGTACCAGTCAAGGAATTGTAACTGTAAGCGATCGCAGTTTAAAGGGAATCGAACTAGATATAGATCTCGATTGTCGTCGTAGGATCGATAATCAAGCAGCGAAAAATCCTAATTAATTATATTTAATTCTAGTTTTAACTTGTTCTCTTTCTACGGCTTCAAATAGTGCTTGAAAATTACCTTCACCAAAACCTTGAGCCTGCTGTCTGCGTTCAATAAATTCTAAAAAGAAAGTCGGTTGTTCAAAGATTGGTTGGGTAAATATCTGCATTAATAGCGATGCAGCGCGGTCTTTGCGAGAGGAAATGCTCTGAGTTAAAGGGCATATTCCACTCTCGCGGTGGGGGTCTCCCCCATGAGCGACTGCATTTGTGAGCGATCGCATATTTGCCGAGTCGCTATCGACTAAAATCTGTTGTTTAATTATTGCTTGCCATTCTTGAGGACTTAAGTTGCTTAACCGATTGAGACTATCGCTATAGTAAGCCCTAGGAATCTTCAAAAACTCCACTAGGTTGTCTTGCATTCGTGCCACATCAGCAATTAAATTTTGCGATCGCAATGCTAAATGTTGAATGCCCGAACCGCGATTGAGATCGATAAATTGCTGGATTTGAGAATTATTAGATGTCGGCTCGTTGATATTAAACTGTACTGTACCGCTATCGTCAATCAATGCCTGACTGTACAAACCCGATCTTGGGGTTTGGATCTTAAAACTTTGCTGAATCTTAAAGCCAAATAACTCTTGATAGAGTTTGACTGCCAAGTTAAGTTTGCCCGCAGCTACATTCAAAACGATATGATCGATATCTGTAATGTAAGAATTAAAATTACGAGGATTAATATCTCGCTCTTTTGGATCTTCAATTAGGGTATGGTGTAAATCTCCCCAACCTTGAATTTTGGCAGTTCTAAATTTTCCCCGCTTAGATCTAACCGTCTCCATATCTTGTAAAACTTCCAATCCCAAATATCTAGCGCGATCGATAATTGCCCCAATATCTTTTACCCGAAAAACAATATCCCCAACTCCCGAAGGATGGGAGTCTAAATATCGCGCCACGGGACTACTATTTGTCAGGGGAGATTGCAAAACCAGACAAACAGAGTTAAGAGTAATTACCTCCGTGCGAGTATGACTACCATAATAGTTATTGTAAATAATATTACTGTTGTCGATCGCCTTAAAACCGACATTGCCGACAAACCAATCTTTGCTACTGGGCGCGTCTTTAGTATAGAAATGAACGCGATCGATTTTCATGAATTCGTCTAATCGTAACGGAGAAAGAACACTTTAAAGTCCCCCAGATTTGGGGGATTTAGGATAGGCGGAAATGCTTCTGTCTAAGAAGCTTATTGCACGCCTACCCGAAGGGGGCTTTGAGATAGCAAATAAAACTTTTTAACACAACCTCTAATAGCTCCACAAGCAGCCCTTTATTTCCTAGCGCAAAGCAAACCAAAGCGAATCAAACCCCGCTCGTAACCCCGACTCATCAAATTAAGAGATAATGCCCCCTGGATAGTTTGCCATCCTGCCTGCACCAACCCCATAACTGCCTGGGGAGTAACTGCCGAATCAATTACCACATCCCAGAAAGGAGCAACCGCCGTTGACCAATCATCAGCTATGAGATCTTGAAAACCACATTCAGATGCGATCGCTCTATACTCGGATAAAGAAATAACGTAAGGCAAACAATACACGCGATAAATTTCTTTGAGGTGAGCAATCTCGCTGGGAGTCAAATCTCCAGCCAAAGAATTAGTCTCTCGATGACACCAGGTAGCAAAAATTATTTTTCCTCCTGGCTTTAAAACGCGATAGCATTCTGCCAAAAACTTAGTCTTATCGGGCATATGTTCGCCACTTTCTAACGACCACACCAAATCGAAAGTATTATCCGCAAATGGCATATCCAAAGCGTTAGCCACTTCAAACTGCACCGAACCCGTCAATCCCGCTTCTGCTGCCCTTTCTTTGGCTCTAGATGCCTGTACGGGAGACAAAGTAATACCCGTGGCATTGCAGCCAAACTTTTGCGCCAAATGTAAAGTACTACCACCAATCCCACAGCCCACATCGAGCGCATTTTGGGGAGGATTGTCTTGACTGCATCCAGCCCATAGTAATAATTCTTCGATCAATTCTATCTGAGCCTGTCGGCGATCGAGCTTGTAGTTACCATGTTTGCCATAGTACCCGTGGTGCATATGTTCGCCCCAAATTTGCTCCCATAGTCCGCTAGAAGCATCATAAAATTCTCGGATATCTTGGTATAAGTTCTTACTCACTGATGTTACGCAATAATTGATTTGCCGATCCTGGTTCAAACTGTTTTTACTGTAGCGAAGTCCAGTTTTTTTCGCCGACAACCATACCAATTAATCAACAAACATAAACAAACCTAACAATATTCAACTTCACATTACACACTTGTCGATACAGTGGGCATTTATTGATATAAAGAGCGAACCCACTCCCATTCTTTAGCCAAACCATCTGCCAAAGAAACCTGAGGACTATAACCCAAGATTTCTTTAGCTTTAGTCACATCCGCACTGGTATGGCGGGCATCTCCTGCAGCCTTCGCCACGTGATTTTGGCGAATTGGCTGCTCGATTATTCGTTCCATAATGGCTAATAGTTCCATTAGGGTGACTCTACTACCGCCACCGATATTAAAAACTTCGCCAATCGCCTCTGGTACTTTTCCCGCAGCCAAATTAGCTGCTACTGCATCGCTGACATAAGTATAATCTCTAGTCTGTTGTCCGTCGCCATAGATAGAGATTGCTGAACCTTCAATAGCTGCTTTAAAAAACTTATGAAAAGCCATATCTGGGCGTTGACGAGGGCCATAAACCGTAAAATAACGTAAAGCTGTTGTCGGCACGCCGAAATTTTGCTGATAGAGCCAACATAACCTTTCTCCTGCTAGCTTAGTAATGCCATAGGGCGAAACAGGTTGAGGACAGAGGGTTTCGGGGGTGGGCATGGCGATCGCATTACCATATACAGAAGAACTAGAAGCATAGACAATTCTTTGTAGAGACGGTACTTGCTTTGCCCCTTCTAAAATCACTTGGGTAGCGTTAATATTTCTTTCGGTGTAGTGGTGAAAATCTTTACCCCAGCTAGACCTTACTCCTGCTTGTGCTGCCTGGTGATACACTACATCTACAGACTGTAAAAGCTCTTGCCAATCTAGGTCTTGAATATTTGCCTTAATTAATTTAAAACCAGCATACTGTTTGAGGTTAGCGATATTGTCGTGTTTGAGTTGGCAATCGTAGTAATCGTTAAATTGATCGATTCCAATTACGTTTGCTCCAGACTCTAGCAAAGCCTGAGCCAAATGAGAACCAATAAATCCCGCTGCGCCAGTAACAATATGATTAACCATGAAGTTTTGCTAAGAGTAATTTAGAATTGATTTGTACTTCGTACAGGATAACTGCAGCGATTTGCTTGGCAATATATTAAGCAATATATTTAATTTGATTTAGTTTTCATGAACCAAAAGAGGTGATTGCTTAAAAAAACAGTAAACTATACCCGACCGTAATTTTAAACATCTAAAATGTAAACATAAGATATTAACTTTGTAATTTCTAAGTATTTATAACTAATAATATTGAGATTTCATACCTAAATTCTGAGAAATCTTACAATCGGCAATAAACAAACAATTTTTTAAATATGGATATTACCAGCGATCTGCACGTTATCGAGACAAGACCTTTGTTAAGCCCCGCATTCATTAAAAGTGAATTTCCTCTAACCGAATCAGTTGCTCAACTAGTAACCCAAACCCGCAGTCGAATTCGCGATATTTTGTCAGGTAAGGATCGAAGAATTTTAGTAGTAGTCGGGCCCTGTTCGATTCATGATGTCAAGGCTGCCAAAGAGTATGGCGAAAAGCTAGTCAAATTGCGATCGCAATTTGCCGATACTCTAGAAATCGTCATGCGGGTTTACTTTGAAAAACCCCGTACTACTGTAGGTTGGAAAGGATTAATTAACGATCCTCATTTGGACAACAGCTACGATATCAACACGGGATTGAGAACAGCCAGAAATTTACTCTTGAATTTGGCAAATATGGGTCTACCCGCAGCAACAGAATTGCTCGACCCCATTACGCCCCAGTATATTGCAGATATGATCTGTTGGACTGCAATCGGGGCGCGGACTACAGAAAGCCAAATTCACCGCGAAATGGCTTCTGGGTTATCAATGCCCGTCGGCTACAAAAATGGCACGGATGGTAGTTTTGCTGCTGCTATCAATGCGATGTTAACCTCTAGGATTTCTCACCATTTCTTAGGCATTAACCAGGATGGACTAGCCAGTATTGTCAAAACCACGGGCAATCCCGACGGCCACCTTGTTTTGCGGGGTGGTGCAGCCAAACCCAACTACGAACAAAGCGATGTAGAAGCTGCAGTGAAAGCTCTAAAACAAAAAGCAGTCAATGCTCGCGTGATGATTGATTGCAGTCATGGCAACAGTAGTAAAGACTTTAACAAACAGTCGGTAGTATTGAATAGTGTTTCCCAGCAGGTAGAGGCAGGATCTGCTAACATCGTTGGCGTAATGATTGAAAGCCACCTAGTAGAAGGAAATCAGTCTATATCTACAGATGGTAAACCACTAGTTTACGGTCAGAGTATTACCGATGCCTGTGTTAATTGGGACACCACCGAATCCATGCTAGAAAACCTATCCAATGCTGTGGGAAAAGGTAGACCTGGAGTAAAACAGAATGCTGCTTCTGTAGTAGGTAGTTAATAATTAATCATTAATAATTGAATTGACTTCATCACAAAGACAACAGCTAATCGAAGCTGCGACTCAAGCCTTAGAGAGTGCTTATGCCCCCTATTCTCAATTCAGAGTGGGTGCAGCCTTGTTGACCAGCGAGGGAAAAATATTCGCGGGTTGTAACGTGGAAAACGCTTCCTATGGCTTGAGTATGTGTGCGGAAAGAAATGCGATCGCCAATGCGGTAATTGGTAGCGGAACAGATACAATAGAGATTAAAGCGATCGCCGTTACCAATAGCCAACAAGTGGCCTGTTCTCCTTGTGGTGCTTGTCGGCAAGTTATATGGGAATTTGGACGGGACGCTGAAGTTATTTTTTTGGGCGATCGCGGATGGCAAAATTTGACTATTAAAGAATTATTACCAGCAGGTTTTTCTTTATGAATATAGTTTCCTAAAGTCAACCATCAGCTATATCCTAGAAAAGCTAGGGCGTGTTGATGAGACGCCTTAATCATTTCATTAATTAATTTTTTAGTTCCTCCATGAAGTCATATCTCGCAGCAGCTATCCAAATGACCAGCAAACCCGATCTTGCCAAAAACTTGGTCGAGGCGGAAGAATTAATCGATCTTGCGGTGCGTCAAGGAGCAGAATTAGTTAGCTTGCCTGAGAATTTTGCTTTTCTGGGTCACGAAGCCGATAAAGTTGCCCAAGCCCAAGAAATTGCGGATAAAACCGAGCAGTTTCTTAAAAAAATGGCCCAGAGATTTCAAATTACTATTTTGGGCGGTGGTTTTCCAGTCCCCGTTACCGATAAGCCAGAAAAAGCTTACAACACCTCAGTTTTAGTAAC
>CAYXWE010000174.1:2298-7076 GCA_964468145.1 uncultured Pleurocapsa sp. | reverse complement strand
GTCTTATTCTGGTTCGTGATTTCCCATTTCACAGGCTCTAGCCTCTAGATAGCTTGCTATCTTTTGGTCTTACAGTGCCTCAACAGGCAGCAACGACAGCACCGTTCGTTGACTAGCGCAGCTAGATTTTTAGTTTTGTTTTTTATTGGACTAACTTATGTTTGGATTCATTTTTATACCAGTGACACAGAGGTTTTCTTATGATTGAGATCGATAGCGAATACCAGGCACACTTCTAAGAACTACACAGCATTTATAGTCTAGCCATATAGCAACAAAGTAATAATACTAGATTGGAAAATACCAAGTCAATACTTGGGGCTATCCATCCCCAACTTAAGAAGTATGGGGAATTCCGCCCCAAACCCCGTTAGTTAAAAAACAATTTCGCCATTTAGTGTGTAGCTAATTACGAAGAAAAAATTAAGAAAAATATTTGTAACAATATCTATCTGACCAAGCGTCACAGAGGAGAAGATAAAGATCTTTTAGTCCTAATTGCTCATGAAATGGTACATAGCCAGCAATGCGAACGATTGGGTGGAGCATCTAACTTTGGGTATAACTATTTTAAATACTATAAAAGAGCTAATCAAAATTATCGAAATAACAAACTTGAGGTAGAAGCTTACAATATTGAAGCTAAATTTGAGAATGAGCTTGAAAGTATTGAACAGAAAATTGCTACTAGTAAACGTCACGTTGACTGGACAAATAATTTCGGAGATAGAATTCAAAGTCATAGAGAAATGCCAGAAGGTTCTTATCTTCAATCAGGAGATGGACGTTTTAAGATGGTGGTTCAAGGCGATGGTAATCTCGTTATTTATCAATCAAATCAACCTATCTGGGCAAGTAACACAAGCGGTAGAGGCTATCCAAATTTCAAGCTAGCTATGCAAAGCGATGGCAATCTCGTCATGTACGGAAGAAACGGTGCAACTTGGGCAAGTAATACAAATGGTAGAGGAACTAGTCCTTATGCTTTAGTGATGCAAAATGATGGAAATTTAGTTGTTTACGATGGTAATGGAACTCCTACATGGGCGACCAATACTTGTTGTCGTTAATAAATAACAACCAAAACGGTATGAATAACTAACATCAATGAATCGTTTATTGGACTCGTTCGATCGATTTCCCTGTAACTACAGTATGAGCCTGCCACTCAGATAAAGAATTGGGATAGTCGAGGCGATAATGTCCTCCTCTGCTTTCGGTACGAAAGATAGCACTTTTTAGAATCAGATAGGCAATATCGAGTAAATTAAGTGCTTCTGCATAGAGTTTCAACTGTGCCTCCGCATCGGGAGAATTAAACTTAACTTCTCGATCGGGAGATAAATCGAGTACGTATTGACTTAGGGGTAAAGCGGTTAATTGCGATCGCCACGAAGATATTTTGGCGATCGCCAGTTCCATAGTTTTGCCATCGCGACATATTCCCGCACTCTGCCAAACGAGATCTGGTAGTTGGTTTCTAATAGAATGAATTAACTCGCTGCTGTCTGAAAAATCAACATCAATTTCAGCAATCTTACTTGCTTGTGTCGGATCTATCCTCTCAAAAGTTGGCTTGAGTTTAGCAAGCCCAGAAGCATACACCACGCACTCTAATAAAGAATTACTCGCCAGGCGATTTGCCCCATGAACTCCCGTACTGGCAGTTTCCCCCACTGCATATAGTCCAGGGATAGAAGTTCGATTCATCGTGTCTACCTGTATTCCTCCCATCCAATAGTGAGCAGCAGGAGCAACGGGAATGGGTTTGGCAAACAAGTTTACATCCCAATGTTGACAGACGCGAATAATATTAGGAAAACGATAGCGAATTCTATCTTCGGCAATTGGTCTTAAGTCTAAATAGACATTATCGTCGCTAGTTTTTTGTAGATGGGTAAAGATAGCGCGACTTACTATATCCCTAGGGGCTAATTCTCCTTGGGGATGATAATCAAAAGCAAAACGTCGTCCTGTTTTGTCTACCAGATGCGCCCCTTCCCCTCTAACTGCCTCGCTAATTAAAAATCTAGGCGCGCCAGGTACGGTTAAGGCGGTGGGATGAAACTGCACGAATTCCGTATCCCTAATTATTGCACCACTGCGCCAGGCGATCGCAACTCCATCCCCCGTACTCACTTCTGGATTGGTTGTTTGGGAAAATACTTGTCCTCCGCCTCCCGTTGCTAAAATCACCGCAGCCGAATGTATCCAGCTTACTTTTGCGGACTGTAAAATACTTAGTCCTTGGCAATGACCCGTGTCTTGGTTCAACCAAAGCTGTAGAGCAAAAGCCTGGGACAATACTTGAATGTTATCCCGTTGCAATACCTGTTGTGCCAAAGTAGCCACGATCGCTCTACCCGTCGTATCTGCAGCATGAAGTACCCTGGGGCGAGAATGAGCAGCCTCTAAAGTCATGGCTAATTGGCTTTGGTGTCGGTCAAAAGCAACCCCCATTTCCACTAAGGACTCGATCGACTCGGCAGCATTATCGACTAAAAATTGAACCGCATCGCGATCGCACAAACCCGCACCAGCCTTTAAAGTATCTTCTAGATGTAGCTTCGGGGAATCATTGGGACTAATTGCTGCTGCAATCCCTCCCTGCGCCCAGTCGCTCGCTCCTGTATTAATCTTATCTTTGGTAATCAGGGCAACCTTTAACTGTGGAGGCAAACACAAAGCACCATAAAGTCCTGCTGCACCCGAACCTACTACTACGACATCAAACTTAGGATATTTCAATTTTAATTACTTTGACCGAACTGGCGAACATTAAATATTAAACATCGAACATTAAACATTAAACATTATTACTCGATCGCAAAAATCAAATTAGAAGTATCGAATGGAAAATATAGTCAGTCGTAAGAAATAATAAGTAACGAAATATTAAAGCTTTTTATTGAGAATAAACTACGCTAGCAATATAGTTCCAGGCTCGTGGTAAAATGTTGAACAACTAAACAATAAATTAGCCTTATATTGGGGGTTTGTTGGCATTTTTATCAGATTGCATTTGAAATCAATTGACATACTCTAATGTCAGTAGCTAATACAGCATTTTGAGCGACTGAGAAATTGCGCTAGCTTTACAAAAATCAATAATTCTTTATTGACTAAGTATAGTTACTGATTGACAAAAAACAAATAATCCATCGATCGTCTACATCTTCTTTTTTATTAAATTCATGGGCATAAATCTTGAGTTTTCGATTGGTGAAAGTTCTTACAGCTAGATTTACTGTCATTTTATGTTTAATGTTCAATGTTTAATATTCAACGTTCTAGCTGGTCTAATTTATTAACAACCTTGCAGATAGATAGAGCGAGTGGAGAGATAATATTTAATAATTTAGTTGCTGCTTATAGCGATCGCGATCGCCACTATCATAATCTTCAACACGTACAAAATCTTCTAGATTTACTGACAGAAGTTAAAGACAGTTGTCAATGCTTTGAGGGGTTACAGTTAACCGCTTGGTTTCATGACTATATATATATCCCTCAAGCCAAAGATAACGAGCTACAAAGTGCTTTATATGCAGAGAATGTTTTAAATAAACTAAATCTAGACCGAGATATTATTCGCTCGGTCAAACAAATAATTATTAGTACTCAAAAGCATCAACCTCTAATGGAAGGTATAGATAATCTCATCTTTTTAGATGCAGACCTAGCAATTTTGGGAGCAACAAGCGATCGCTATCAAAAGTATGCTCGTGAAATTAGAAAAGAATATAGTTACTTGAGCGATCGCGATTATCAACAGGGTAGAAAAAGAGTTTTGGCTAGCTTTATTTCTAAACCGAGAATTTATTATACAGATTACTTTTATCGAAAACTAGAGCAACAGGCGAGGAATAATATTCAAACAGAATTCAAACACACAATGCTATAAATTTAAAAAGCTTAAAGCTCATACCAAGCGAGCTTTAAGCTACTACCAGTAATTTTCCATGGGACATTACCTAATAAGCAACGCGGATTTAGCTTAAGCGAGCGATTACAAATAGGATTGGGCAGAAATAACAGAAGTAATAGTAAGTAAAATTCCTAGTAGAATAATTATCCAAGTTTTTATACTGCTAGAAGCACTCTTGGTTGCTACTAAAGATGTTTGTTCTTCTAATTGCGATCGCAATCTCTCAATCAGGCTATTTTGTTCGTTACCTTTGAGATTTAATAACCCGTAGTTTTGTTTTTCTGTTTCTAGCTGTTGATTCAGCTTGTCTATTAGTACTGACTTTTCGCTCAGTTGACGACTAATCTCTTCTTTTTTGGCGGTTTCTTGTTTTAAGGCATTAGTTTGTTGTTGGTTTGTTGCTTTTTCTCGATCTAACTGTTGAGTTGTCTGACCGATAATTTGTTCTTTGTCTGATACTTGCCGATTTAACTCTTTTATCTTGGTATTTTGTTCTTCGACTTGCTGTTGTAAATCTTCAGCAGCTTTGTTTTGTTCTCCTATTTGAATGCTCTGCTGTTTTACCTGCTGTTCTAAATGGGTTATTTGTCCCTGTTTATTGGTTAGTTGATTTTTACTTGTTTGATTTTCAGCGCAGAGTCGATCTATTTCTTTTTGTCCTTGCTGAATTTCTTCTCTAAGAGTGCCAGCTTGTTTTTGAGAGTCAGCTAGCTGTACCTGAAGATTTTGAATATCGTTTTCTTTCTCTGCTACTTGTTGCTGTGCATTATTGCGATCGCGATTTAGATTTTCTACTTCTGTTTGTTTGGCTTCTAATTGCTGCTGTAGTTGAGTTAGGGCTTCGTCTTTC
>CAYXWE010000174.1:0-2198 GCA_964468145.1 uncultured Pleurocapsa sp. | reverse complement strand
GAGTTAGGGCTTCGTCTTTCTCTGCTACTTGTTGCTGTGCATTATCGCGATCGCCTGTCAGGGTTTCTATTTCTGTTTGTTTGGCTTCTAATTGCTGCTGTAGTTGAGTTAGGGCTTCGTCTTTCTCTGCTACTTGTTGCTGTGCATTATCGCGATCGCCATTAACATCGCTTAATTGTTGTTGAAGCTGGCTCAAAGCTTCATCTTTTGAAGATAATTGCTTTTCCCAATCTCCTTGACTATCTTGCTGCGTCGATAGCCGATCTTCTAATTCTTTAATTTTGACTACATCAGCCTCAATCATTTCTTCCTTGGCTGCATTGTCTGACTGTTGTTGAACAAGCTGTTGTTTTAATTGTTCAATTTCTCGATTTAATTCATCTAGAGTATCAGATTCGGATTGAGTATCGTCCTGACTTTGGGGCGATCGAGCTTCTAACTGCTTTTGTAACTCTTCTACCCTCGCTTCTTGTTCCTTAGCGTGTTTTTTTAAAGATTGATAATCAGCTTTATGCTCTTGGATTTTCTCTTTTAATTCGGCGAGATTTTTAGTTTCTTGTAAATTTCTGGCTTCATCTAAAGATGTTTGAGAAACATTACTACCTGTGTCTAAAGCAAATACCACTCCATCCAACACCTTAACTTTGGTTGCCGAAAGATCTTCAGTACTATCTGCTTTGTCTGATTCGATAGAAATAGTCTTGTCTGCTAATTGACTGGCGATCGCAAAATTTCCCGTAACCAAGTTTTCGACAACTTTCGACTTAGATAAACCTGTTTCCGTGACAATTTCGTTTAAATTCTTGAAAGCTTGAGAACTTAGAGAAATTCCCACCTGAGACTTTTCTAAAAAGCTAGTTTTCTTAGGCATTCTAGGTTTGTTGCTAGACTTGGTTTTTTTACGAGGCATATTTTCTGTTATCTCCGATATTTAGCTAGAGCCTATTATTATCTTATACTTCCCTACCTCTTCACCGAACAAATTCCGAACTGACTCTAGATTTTCTTTATTTATCTACTAATTGATGACACGCCCTAGCAAGAGCGTTCGTCAAACCTACTATAGAAGCCACCGTATTTAATCCAGTATTGTTTTAGATCGTGATGGGGAGTATGCAAACTTGCTTTGGCTTGATACAAAATCACCTGTCGATGATTTCCTATCCAAACTTTGCGCACGGGTTCGACTGAGATAAAAGTTCCTCCCAATCCTTTGACACACTCTTCAAATCTTTCAACTGTAGAATATTCTAAAGTTTCAAAAATAAAAAAGTTGCCCGAACAGATTAGATGACGGCTTCTAATCCAAGCCTGCATTTTTTTGCTTGCTACAGGTGGCAACATACTTTTAGCTGTTAGCTGTGGGGTAATCATCTTAATTATTTGTTTTATCTATATCTTGACGGTAATTAGAATGCAAGATTGTTATTATTTTTTTGTTTAATGCTGTGGTAACTCCGAAGCAAAACTTTCTCGTTTGCTAAATTTTAGTGGCCCTTTAGCCGAACCCCATATTTGCTGATGGGTATTGAGATCCATACCTCGATCCCAGCTTACCCAGGTAGTTTCGGTAAGTTCTACCATACTCACAAGATAAGTATCCACACCTTTACGATGGATCAAACACTTATTTCCTGGTTCGACGCTACCGCGAAACATCTCCCCATCTTTAACAAAGACCATAGAACAGTTATGACGACGTTCTATGCCATCTGGAGGAATTGTCAGCAAAATATCGCGATTGTGACCCGAACCTGCATAGTTTTCGGCTTCCGTTAGACTATAGTTCTCAATATAAATGCGATCGCCTTTATCTACTAGACGATGAACTCCCTGACGGTAGGGACTCCAAAGATCGTAATCATAAACTTGCTCGGAATAAAAACCAATTCCCGAAAAAAACTCCCAAGGTAAGGGGCGGAAAAATATTCTAATATGAGCGTAGTTTTTGGGATCTGCATCAGATTGAGCGCGATTGCTAAAGTCTCCAGCCATTAAACTGGCCAACTCTCGCATCAAGCTACTTTCTTCTTGTTCTGTCGAACTATCTTCTCTAGCTAACATTGTCTTTGATCTGTAAGAATTTTAAAGCGATAAATAATTAAAAAATTTTAAAATTTGTCTGTGTTTCTAGGGCGTGTCGTCAATTAGAGGAATAGATGATTTTTCAAGCTATTTTAGGAAGATACGAGGAGAAA
>CAYXWE010000173.1:0-7098 GCA_964468145.1 uncultured Pleurocapsa sp. | reverse complement strand
ATCTTTTCCTTACCGCGATCGACTTGAGCTTTCACCTGCTGACTCAAACTTGGATTTGTTGACCAGTAAGCTATTTTGGCATTCAACTTACTCGCCAAACTTAGATAATAATCACTAACTCCGGGTAAACGGCTGCCATGGGCAACTAAAATACGAGTTTTAGCAGATAATTCAGAAAATTTTTGTTCGAGTAGCTCTATCATTTCCGAATATTTACCCAAATATGGAGATAATTCTACTACTATTCGATTATTAATTTGTTTGATGCCCAAAGAAATTTCTGCAGGAATGTCTTCCGTGACATGAACTCCAGGAACAAGAAATAAAGGTATTACTTGAATCCTCTTGAATCCGCGATTGTCAGCTTTTATCGCAAAATTGACTAAGCTTTCGCTTAAAGGCAAGGATGCTAGTTCTAAAGCAGCAATATCAATCAAAGGAGTTTTTGGACTGGTCAAGCTACCAATTGTTTCCGATTTTATGGAGCAATAACTGCCCTTTAGGTAGTTTTGCTGAGATAATATATTCCTAGAGCGTAATTTTGTAACTAGCAGTTGTTTTAATTGAGCAGCAGCATTTTGGGATTTACGGTTTCGACTACCGTGAATAACTAGTAAGTAAGCAGAAGAATTCGCCAAAGAAATTTCTAGAAATCGAGTGAATAAATTAATGGTGGATTATCGTCTAATTATCTCAGAAATTATAGCAATTGAGACAGTTTATTCTGTAGTGAATGATATATATTAAGCAAAGTATTAGTATAAATACTGACATAGTGTCAACAAAACTAGCAAAAATCAAAATACTTCCATAAGAAATAATAATCTCCTAACTTAAAATATCGAAATATGTTGAGTAATAACTCCAACGGTCAAAATATTAATAATGACTCCAATTCGTCCACAGCAGCTTCGAGAGATACTTTGGACGTTAACCTAAGCGAATATATAGTCAAACTAAGAAGACGGTGGAAGCCAGCTTTAGCAATATTTCTCTTGACTATGGGGGTGACAGGGGGACTAAGTTTATTACAGAAAAAAACATATCAAGCAGAAGGAAAAATTCTCTTTAAGAACAAAAGTTCGGCTGTCTATACGGGAATTGGAGAGCAAACTACTTTAGAGCCAATCTTGAACAACCAGACTCCCCTAAGTACTCAGATAGAAGTATTACAGTCCGAGCCAGTCGTTCAACAGGTCATCGATCGCCAAAAATTAACTGATGATGAAGGTCAACCAGTTAAACTAAAAGACTTTAGAAAAAAACTAAGTATTGATTTGCTAGGGGGTACTGATGTTCTTCAAGTGAGCTACAGACATCCCGACCCGAAAAAAGCAAAGGACGTAGTAGATACTTTAATGGAAGTATACGTTAACGAGCAAATTCGAGGTAATCAGTCTGAGCCAGCAGCAGCCAAGGAATTTATTACCAAAGAATTGCCCTCAGTCGAATCTAAAGTAGAGCAGGCAGAATCAGATATTTCTGCCTTTCGCAGCGAAAACGATATCGTCGATTTGGCAGAAGAGAAGAAGGGTTTAGTCGCTAATTTAGGTACATTGAACCAGGAAATTTCGACAACAGGTTCAGAATTTCAGGGAGTACAAGCCCAAACTTTAGCTCTACAAAATCAAATTGGTTTAAATCTCAACCAGGCAGTTGCTACGGATCAATTAGCTGCTTCTCCAGAAGTGCAAAGTATCTTAGAACAGCTAAATCAGACAGAATCTAATTTGGCAAAAGAACGTCAAAGATTCAGCGACCAGCATCCAAGTGTTGTTAGTCTGACGGAAAAGAAAAAAGATCTAACCAACCAGCTACGAGGCATAATTGCCAATGCGGTGGGTGAGGGAGTAGAAGTACCCCAAGGCTTATTAGCCAAGGGCGACGGTCTTAAAGAAAATCAATTAGAAAAATTTATCACCCTCAAAATTGAAGAGCTAAGTTTACAAACACAAGTTGCTTCTTTGTATCAAACTCAGCAAGAATATTTGCAACGAGCCAAAGATATACCCCGTTTGGAAAAACAAGAGCGAGAACTCATTCGTAACGCAGAAGCAGCGGGCAAAACTTACGAAACTTTGTTGGACAATCTACAACAAGCAGAGCTAGCAGAAAGCCAAGAAAGCGGTAACGCAGAGATAGTTGAGTATTCTACTCTGCCAGAAAAAGGTAGCTCTGGTAGAACTATGCTTTTAGGACTAGGCGTAGTTTTGGGGGCATTTTTAGCCAATCTGTCGGTAATCTTGCTAGAAATGCAGGATCGTTCTTTAAAAACTATGGCAGAGATCAAAAAGCGGTTTGCTTACCAAACAATTGGTATTACACCTTTAGAAGCACCTGAATATCAGGGTCGCATTGTTACCAGAGAAGAGCCAGATTCATTTTCTAGCGAAGTATATCGCATGATTCAGGCAAATCTTAAGTTTTTAACCAGCGATAAGCCACCCAAAGTAATTTTGATTACTAGCTCTGTTCCCGAAGAAGGTAAGTCTACAGTTACAGCTAATTTGGCAGCAGCAATTTCTCAATTAGGTCGCAACGTCCTATTAATCGATGGCGATCTGCGTCGTTCTTCTCAGCATAGCTTGTGGGATGTCGGAAACAACAAAGGATTGAAAGATATATTAACTAGTAATATCAACCTCAGTTCGGTAGTTTCTCAGCCAATGCCCAAACTCACTCTCTTGACTAGTGGTTTGGTAAATTCAAATCCTTTGGCATTATTGGACTCTCCTGCCATGAGCGATCTTGTAGGTCGTTCTCGCCGAGAATACGATCTGATTTTGATTGACGCGCCACCTTTGCCCGTTACAGCAGACGTATTGACTTTGAGTAAGCTAGTTGATGGTATTGTCTTTGTGACTAGACCAGGAGTAGTCGAACAAGATAGCGCGGATCTGGCTCAAGAAACTCTAGAAACAACAGGACAAAAAGTTTTGGGCATGATTATTAATGGAGTCAAGCCCAGTGACTTCGATCGCTATTCGTATCACGGACGCTATGCTAAAAGCTACTACACCACTAGCAACCACGACAAAAGCAAAGGCGGTGGGCGATCGGGCGATCGCGAATTGTCTAAAGTGGCTCAAGAAAATAATGCCAACAATAGCGTCAGTCGCGCTAATTGATAAACGAAATAGGACGTTGGAGAAAATAAATAAATCTCTGTCTTTATGTCCTTATTTAATACCTATACTTGTGTAGAATAACTAGGTGATGTTAGAGCTTAACATCACCTAGTTATTTCTTTTTGCACGGGTTAGATAAGCAACTATGACTTTACAACTGCGCGTTTACGTTCCAGAGCATCCTCTAATCAAACATTGGTTGTCGGTTGCTAGGGATGAAAATACGCCACCCGTACTGTTCAAAAGTGCCTTGAGTGAGTTGGGACGGTGGTTGACCTACGAGGCGGTGAGAAATTGGCTGCCAACTTTAGATACGGCAGTGCAAACCCCTCTAACCGAGTGTCCTGCAACTTTCGTTAATCCAGAAATGCCCATTGGGATTGTGCCTATTTTGCGAGCGGGTTTGGTATTTTTAGATGAAGTACAAAAAGTCTTACCCGTGGCAGCGGTTTATCATTTAGGTTTAGCCCGCGATGAATCAACTCTCGAACCAGCTTGTTATCTCAATAAATTGCCCGATCGCTTCGCTCCTCAGACGAGAATTATGATCCTAGAGCCAATGTTGGCAACTGGAGGCTCGATTATGATGGCAATGAAAGAAATTACTAGTCGCGGAGTTGCTCCAGAGCTAATTAGAATAGTTTCTATCGTAGCTGCTCCTCCAGCCCTCAGACAATTGAGTGAAAATTATCCAGGGCTGGAAATATATACCGCTATTATTGATGAAGGATTAAATAGCAAAGGTTATATCGTTCCTGGTTTGGGCGATGCGGGCGATCGCGCTTTTGGTACTTAAAGTTGACATCTAGAAATTTTAAGATGGGTAGCTAAAACTAGCAGGGGTAACTAACTTACTAAACAAATGAGGAGAATTAGTTAAACTAACTACAATGAGTCAAAAAAATGGTTTCGGTAGTGGATTTGTTCTGGGTTCGATAGTTGGGGGAGTCGTAGGCGGTTTATTGGGTACGATCTTAGCCACCCGCAGCGATGACGAATCAGAATCAAATCGCGAAATTCGATCTAGAAAAGATAATAATGAAATTTCGTTTGGTAGCGAGGAAAGCATCGAGCTAGCCCGTCATGGTTTGGAAGATAAAATTGCTCAGTTAAATCTGGCAATTGATGATGTTAAACAGCAATTGGGTACAGTTCGAGCTAATTCAGAAGAATCGTAAATAATTTTTATCCCGCTTTCTCTAAAGTGCTTCTTCGTTAGTTTCAGGAGAAAAAGTAGCGATATTTTCTGGCAAAGGAATAAACTCAGTTTCATCTGGAACTGGGTCGAACTTGCCCGCTGTCCAATCTAGTTTGGCTTGTTCGATCCTTTCAGGATCGCTGGAAACAAAGTTCCACCATTTATAACGTTCTCCAACAGATTCTCCTCCAATTAACATACAGCGGGCAGATGTTTCAGCCGATATAGTTACGGTGCTGTCAGGTTTGAGGACTGCTAGTTGGTGTTGCTCTATTTTCTCTCCATCGATCGCAATTCCTTTGGTTACTGTATAGATAGCTCTTTGGCTACAGTCAGGAAGGAATACAAATTTCCCCGCTGGAGCAAAATTTAAGTCAGCATAAACGATGGGCGACAAATTATTAACGGGGGATGTTTTGCCCATTAATTCTCCTGCAATTAGAACGATTTCCACATTGTTTGCCATCCAGGTGGGAATATCTCCTGCTGGGTAGTGAGCAAAACTCGGCTCGGTTTCTTCTGCTGCTTCGGGTAAGGCAACCCAAATTTGGATTGCATGAAGAGTACTTTCAATAGCACGATCGCTTTGGGGGCTTCTTTCCGAATGAACAATACCCCGTCCTGCGGTCATCCAGTTAACCGCCCCTGGATGAATCTCTTGTACGTAGCCCAAACTATCTCGGTGGAGTAATACCCCTTCAAATAGATAAGTCACCGTAGCCAAATTGATATGGGGATGAGGTCGCACATCAACGCCTTTACCTGGAGCAAAAGTAGCAGGCCCTAAATGGTCGAAAAAAATAAAAGGACCGACTGTAAGTTGGCCTTCGTGGGGCAAACTGCGACGAGCGTTGAATCCCCCCAAGTCTTGGATATGGGGGGTAAGTAACTTTGAGATATTGCTCATGTTTATCAAACCAAACTTACTATTTATTTCTTGATTAGACTAGGAAATTTGTCAGTTTTGGATTCAATCGCATAAGCGGGAGAAAATTTTGCTAACAAATTCCGAAATTCCTTGCCTTCAATTGTTTCTTGCTCGATCAAGATATCCACAATGCGATCGATCGCCAAACGATTGTCGCTGATAATAGTTTTCGCTTTGTGATAGCAGTCCAAGGCAATATTGCGGATACGAATGTCAATTTGAGAAGCTACTTCTTCGGAGTAGTCATTTTGATTGCCCGAATCACCACCCAAAAACACGGGCTGTTCTTGCCCCTCTAGGGCTACTGGTCCCAAATCTGACATACCAAATTTAGTTACCATCTGACGAGCCAAAGAAGTCAGCATTTGAATATCTTGTCCAGCCCCTTGAGTCACTTCATCTCTGCCGAAGACTACTTCTTCTGCTGCCCTACCACCTAAAGCAGTAGTGATTTTAGCCAGTATTTTGGCTTTGCTTTCTAATCCCATCTCTTCTTCTGGAGTAAACCAGGTCAATCCCCCCGCACCACCTCTGGGAATAATAGTGACTTTTTCTACAGGGTCGTGTCCCCTAGTCATGGTAGCGACGATCGCGTGACCTACTTCGTGGTAGGCTGTTAGCCTTTTGGCTTTACTTTCAACCAGCGGTATGCCTTCCATCCCTGCCACAATACGGTCTACTGCATCATTAATTTCGAGCATGGTTACTGCTTCTTTGTGTCTTCTAGCAGTAAGGATTGCTGCTTCGTTGAGCAAATTAGCCAAGTCCGCACCAGAAAAACCAGGCGTACGACGAGCGATCGCATCTAAAGATACTTCTGGGGCAATTTTTTTACCGCGAGCGTGAACCTCTAATATTCCCAATCTACCTTTGAGATCGGGGTAATCAACAATTACTTGGCGATCGAAACGTCCAGGGCGCATTAAAGCTTTATCTAAGACATCGGGGCGATTAGTTGCAGCAATCACAATAATGCCACTGTTGCCTTCAAACCCATCCATTTCTGTCAGTAGTTGATTGAGAGTTTGCTCTCGCTCGTCGTTACCGCCACCAATGCCAGCACCGCGCTGACGACCAACCGCATCGATCTCATCAATAAAGATCAAACAGGGAGCATTTTCTTTGGCTTTTTTAAATAGGTCACGGACGCGAGAAGCACCTACACCGACGAACATCTCCACGAACTCAGAACCAGAAATACTAAAGAAAGGTACGCCAGCCTCACCAGCGATCGCTTTGGCTAAAAGAGTTTTTCCAGTTCCTGGAGGCCCTACAAGCAATACACCGCGAGGAATCTTGGCCCCAATTGCTGTAAATTTTTCAGGCTCTTTGAGGAAGGTAACAACTTCTTGTAATTCTTCTTTAGCTTCTTCGATTCCTGCTACATCGTCGAACTGAATGCCCGTTTTTGCCTCCATTTGGAACTTAGCTTTGGAGCGACCAAAACTCATTGCCTGACCAGAAGCACTGGCAGAGCGACGCACAATCGCAATTAAACCCGATAGCAAAACAAAAAAGATCAGTAGATTTAGCAGTACTCCAACAGTAGTAGAGCGATCGAGAGAAGTTTTGATACTAAAGTCTACTTCTTTGGCTCTAATTTTGGGAATTAGGTCTTGATTGCGATCGAATAAGATGACTTCTTTAGCTGGCTCGTCTTCTGGCTGCCCTTTGAGAGTTACGCTAGCTCTATTGGTAGTTTCATCCAGCTCTACTTTAGTTACCTGGTTACTGTTTAGTTTTTCTAAAAACTGACTGTAGCTGAGATCGTTTTTGGCTCTTTGTTGTGCTAGTACGGGAGTTGCCAGAAATAAGGTTTGAAAAATCATCCAACCAGCAGCAAC
>CAYXWE010000172.1:0-7113 GCA_964468145.1 uncultured Pleurocapsa sp. | reverse complement strand
CTTTTGCTCTCAAGGAAATGCGCGCAGCAAACCAAAAGGAATTACGACTGATTGGCAATCGTTCTCAACTAATTATTCAAGGCGATCGCGATAAATTAAAACAAGTAATTATTAATTTAGTTAGAAACGCTTTTGAAGCTATAGAAGCGGGACAAGATGTTACTTGTCGTCTCTGTTTGGACAAAAATCCCGATTACTATCGTATTAGCGTCCTCAACCAAGGAAATCCCATTCCCCCAGAACTTTTACCCAAACTAGCAGAACCTTTTGTTTCTAATAAATCGGGCGGTACTGGATTGGGACTAGCTATTGTCAAGCAGATTGTTACTAGCCACGGCGGTTCTTTATTTATTGAATCTGACCCAAAAACTGGAACAAAAATCAGTTTTACTTTGCCTAAATTAGATCCAACAACTGAATAAACGTTTTGTCTTTCGATCAAATTCCATGACTCTTACCAATTACCCAATGACGACGGAAAAAACGAGAGAGGGTAGATTCTTCTAAAGAAAGATAAATTGGTCTGCCATGGGGGCAGGTGCGAGGGCTGCGAGTAGCTTGCCATAAGTCTAAAAGATTTTGCATTGCTGCTAGATCCAACTCTGTACCGTTGCGAATAGCACTACGACAGGCTGTAGCCACTTGAGCAGATCGTAAGTCTCCTCCCCAACTCAGTTCAATCAAAGCATCGGCACAATCATCTCTCTGGGCTAAAGCTTTGGGAGCATTACGCACCGCCCAAATATTTTCGCCAAATAGTTCGATATCAATTTCTAGTTTTTGCAGTTGTTCTAGCTGTCTTGGTTTCAAATATTCTAAGGTTATAGGGCTAGTTAAAGGTACTAGCTCCCAACAATCTTGTAACTGTTCGTACAGTACTCTTTCGTGAGCGATATGCTGTTCTACTAGCCAAACTCCTGAAGGATGTTCGGCAACGATATAGGTTTTATTGACCTGAGCCACTGCCTTTAGTTGTAAAGGATTATGTTTAGGTCGAAGGTTCGACTGCCCTACTAGTTTTCCTGCTAAATCGCGATCGATCTGATACTTTCCAGACGCTTCTGCTACCCGTAGTATTTTACCAATTCGGCGATCGCCTATTCCATCGGGTAAGTGTCTATCGTTAAGCTTCAAGGCTTGAGCGATCGCTTTACTGACTTCTGACTGCCAATGAGGGAGAGAATGAAGATAAATTTCAGTTTTAGCTGGATGACGATTCCAATCTATTTGACTGGGACAGGTATGGAGATGCAAAAAACAAACGGGATAGCGATCGCGAGGCAGGGTTTTCGCCATACTATTTAAGATAGTCTGTTCTAGTTCTGGCGATCGCACCAAACGATTATTTATTGAAACTTTGACCCAGTCTGCTCGATGACGATGGCAACGATCTGGCAAGCCAACAACCAATTCTATAGTTGAAGGAATTGAATTTGCTCGATCGCAAGGGGGAGAAATTTCGACTTTGAGGTATTCTACATCGTTGCTGCTAACTTTCCTCAGAAACTGAGGTAAAACCTCTTTTGCAGTCGTCCCAGGACTGATATTAAACCAAGAATTGTGATTTTGTTTGATTTGCCAAGTAGTCTGAGGATGACACAGAGCTATTTGATAAATCAGTTTTTGAATCGTTTTTAATTGTCGATCGAATGCTGGTAAACCGCGACGACGGACAGGAATTCTCGCAAACAGATTAGCCACTGTGACAATTGTTCCAGGAGCAATGGCGATCGCCTGTTCTGCACTTGCTTTACCATCAAGATAAGTTACTTTCCAACCAGTAGGCTCTAATTTATCTCTGGTACGACTACAGATAGTCAAATCGGCAACTTGAGCAATACTGTGTAAAGCTTCCCCTCGAAAACCTAAGCTAGTAATATGCCACAAATCTTGGCAAGTCCGAATCTTACTCGTACTATGGGGCTGAATACAAACCTGCAAATCCTCCAAAGACATACCTTTACCATTATCGCTCACCTGCACTTGCCAAGACTGAGGATCTACGGCGATCGCAATTCTAGTAGCCCCCGCATCCAAAGCATTTTCAACTAATTCTCGAACTACTGCTGCCAAAGAATCAATTACCTCTCCCGCTGCAATGAGGTTAATTACCTCGTCTGGTAAGGTTTGGATTTCTGACACCATATAGTTTGAACTTGGGCTTAACGATCTTAAAATTGCTTTCATTTTATAGCTTATGTCTGGTGGCTTACCGCTTGCTTTACTCTTTGATAAGAGAGATTCAAACTCTAAGTATTATAGTTCAAATGAACTAGTGCATCGTCAGCTAGTAACAACTAATGATTTTTTGATGCCCAAACAATTAACAATTGACCAACAAAATTACAGCGTTTAGTCTTTGAGATCGGATTTTTTAATAAAATCTTGAGAAATAGACCAAGCAGTATTGATGAGCTGCATTGCCATTTCTGAACCGTCAAGATCGGGATGATATTTAAAACCCATTTTGCGGTAAGCAGGGCGACCAAAGGCAATAAAAGCTACTGCATACCAAATCATATCTAGACCATCGATAATATAGTTTTGATAAATTTTATACTCTTCGAGATAGCCCGCTACAAGTTGTTGATAAACTTTTTCAGCATTGGGTAGAGCTTGCTTAATATC
Organism: uncultured Pleurocapsa sp.; assembly: GCA_964468145.1. Taxonomy (GTDB): domain Bacteria; phylum Cyanobacteriota; class Cyanobacteriia; order Cyanobacteriales; family Xenococcaceae; genus Waterburya. Next base: position 4,485 of record CAYXWE010000172.1, on the reverse strand, counting down.
ATCTATAGAAATAGAATAATCTGCATAACTATTGCGATCGCCTGACGAAACATTAACCTGATTGCCGATGGTTTGTAATGAAGGGGGATCGGGTTCTTGTGGTTTTTTTTGGGTTCGATCGTAACTTTCGTCTTCTACTGAAACGTTTGATACTGAAGAATATAAAGTATCTAACAGATCTTGATTATCTTGACATTCTGCATGCAGTTCTAAAAATTCTTTAGATAAGTTGGCAATACGCTCTAGCTTGCTCAACTGAGGCTTGAGCTTTTCTGCTTTTGTATAAAGTCGGAGAGCTTCTTCATCTAGCTGACTGCGCTTTTGGTTTTGTTGTCGGAGTTCGGCTTCTAACTCTTCAATGCGTTGATTGATTTTGGCTTGTTCTTGCTGATTGGCTTTTTCTTGTGACTCAATCGTCTTCAACTGAGACTTGATTTGAGCAACAGTCTCGATGATATTCATATCTTCTATAGGTAATCGGTATTTTATTAAAGTTAGCGGTCGATTATAAGTAACTAATTAAACCAGTGTAAAACCATCTAAATTTTATTCTTCGCTTTCAATCTCATCAATCAATAAGGCTATATTTTCGGCTTCAGCATCCTTTCCCGCTTGCTCGTATAAAGATAGAGCTTCGTTGAAAGCTGCGATCGCTTCTTTTTTTCTGTTTCGAGCCTTGAGAGCAATACCCAAATTGTGGTGTGCCAGAGGATCGCCTGGTTCGATTTGAACCAGACGGCGAAAAGTAATAATAGCTTGGAGATAGGTTTCTTGAGCCAAATAAACTTTACCCAATTCCAAAAGTATTTCAGGATTGTTGGGAACAAGTCTTGCAGCTTGTTTGTATTCTACTAAGGCGGAATCGTATTTTCCCAGATCGTATAAAGTATCGCCAATTTGTAGGTAAATTAAGTAATTTTGGGGATCGTTTGCTTTGGCTGTAACTAATGTTTGTAGACCCGTTTCTACGTTTCCCTGATTAATTAAAGCTTTGGCTAATTCCAACTGTAAGTCCCTTAATTGGGGATATTTTCTAATAACTGGTCGCAGTAGGGCGATCGCCTGTGCATAGCGTTCTTGTTCGATTAAGACTTGCGAGACAATACGATAGGCTTGCTCGTTATCGGGATCTAAAGCCAAAATAACCCTGTAGGCAGCAATGGCGCGGTCGTATTCTTTAGCCCTTAATAAGACTACTCCCAAACCAAGATGATTTTGAATATTTAATGGTTCTAAGTCAATAGCATTCTGGTAAGCTTTAGCTGCTGCTAGATTTTCGCCATTTTTTCCCAGACTATAGCCCAGTGCATAGTATAGTTTAGGATTATCAGGAGTTAGAGCGATCGCTTTTTCGTAAGCTTTAGTTGCTGCTGTATAGTCTTCTCGGAGGATATGCACATAGCCAATTCCCGAAAAAATCCGCGAATTCTCTCGATCTAAAGCTGCTGCCTGTTCGTAAATTTCTAAAGCTCGATCGTACTTTTTTTCTTGTACGTATCTTTTTCCTTTTAGTAGCAAGTTGTTTAGTTCCAGATAACTAGTACTAGCCATCTTTGTTGATAATTCAGGCTGTCCTAGTGCAATAGTTGGAAAAACCATAGACAACATCGAGGTCAAAAATATTAGAGCCAAAGGTTTTAATAACATAGATTCTGCGACAACTACCAATCTCGCGTAATTTGAATGAGTCTAAACTAGTATTCCAATTGAGTAAGCAAATCTTAACCTCTATTGAAATATTGCGACTGCTGACAGCACGCTTCGGGCAACGGACAAATATTTCATAACCAATTCCCCAACAATACATAGGAAGCCCAGTAAAAAGGATGCTCGTATCCGCGAGTGCGTAATAAAGACAACTGTGCTTGACGTACTGCATCCGCTTTGGTGAGATGCCGATCGGATAATTCATAATAAAAATCACTCATTAATTTGGCGGTGGCGCGATCGTTGACCGACCATAGGGTTGCTAGAGTACTCCTTGCCCCCGCACGCACTGCCATTCCTGCTAATCCCAATGCTGCCCGCTTATCTCCCGTGGCTGTTTCACAAGCACTTAAAACAAGTAACTCGATCGCGTCTTTTTGACTGGGATTTCGAGTTTGGAGAATGCGATCTAACTGGTTAATATTGATGCGATCGTTCCAGGCTACTAAAAACGTATCTTCTAGTGACGAGCTAAACTGTCCGTGGGTGGCAATATGAACTATGGGGCGGTCGGAAAACTTTATTTTTTTCTGCAGAGATTCAGTAGTAAAATCTTCGTTCAATAAAACCACACTATCTACCCTATCTTCAATTTTTTCTAGTTCGGAATTAACATACTTCAACGAACTAAAACCCTGTCTGCTTTCGGTTATTCCTGCTGCAATAGTTTTTAATTTAATTTGTTCTAGAGGACGGGGAGATAATAATTGTAATCCAGGAGTCAAAGCGATATTATAGTTTTCAATAATGTATTGTTCGCCATTGTATAAAGCAGAGAAGGGAATATTTCTTAACGAGCCATCGGGAACAAAGACTATGGTTTCAATGCGATCGTGAGCCAAATCAGAAAGCGCGGGGCGAATCAATAAGTCGTAAAGTTGTTCGGAGGAGCGATAAAAATTGCGACGACTGCGCACGACGATATTTTGACGATACTCCTCGATGATAGTCTCTAATTTCTGGTTACTAATTTCGGTTGAATAATGTTGTAGGGGTCGATCGGGCAAACTCAGGATAACTTCCAAGCGATCGCCCAAAATAATCGGATAAATGACTGCAGCCTTTTTATCTACGCTGTCAATATTGACTACTTGAGCATCTAAACAAGCCTCTCGAAAGAAATTATTCAACTCTGCAAGCTGAAGAGATTCAATTACTTCTCTAGCACCTTCTAAGTTGGCTTGACTGACCGAGGAATTCGGGTCAGCCAATAGTAAATTGACTAGTTCGCGGTATACTGGTTCGACTCCCTCGCGAAACGAATACTGTACGTCGGGGTCGATCGCTACTAAATCCCTACTTAGAGATTTTAGTAACTCTACTGCACGAGCATAATGAGCGATCGCTTCAGGGCGATTGCCCAAAGCCCGATTGATTCTTCCCGACTGCCATTGCCAAAGATAGACAATTTCGGGGGCATTCAGTTTTTGACCCAAAACCAAAGCCCGTCGCGTATATTTTTGAGCAGCGTCCCACTGTTGTAGGTCTTCTTCGATCTGCCCTTGTAAGCCCCAGCCATAAGATTGAGCCTTTTGATAATCAATCGCTTTTGCCTGCTCAATTGTGTCTTTAAGCAAGGCTTCGATGGCGGGCAAAGAAGGAATCTTGTCTAAGGGGTACTTTGTCTCTAGTGATTTATGATGTAATTTAACTAAAACATGAGCAAAGTTAATTGTGCGATCGATATTGGCTCTATTGTCGGGCAGACGAGCCAATTCTGCTTGAATGGGTGCGATTAATTCTTGACCGTCACGCCATTGAGGACTGTCCGAGCGTAAATTTAATTTAGCTAAGTTAATCTGCAACGACAGATCTGTAGATTGGCAATCAGGATTAGCCTGGCAGATATCTAATCCTCGATCGTATAGCTCGATTGCTTCGGTAGGTTGACCGACTTTATGAGCGTTGCCCAATGCCATGAGTGCTTTAACTTCTTCATTGGGATTGTCTATGTTATAAGCTGCTGCCAAAGACGCTTCTAGCATTTCTTGCGATCGCTTTACCTGACCCACGAGACGCAAAACATCTCCATAGCTTCTTAGCCCTGTGGTTTTAATTAAAGAGTCTGGTTGTTGGGCTAATTGTGTTTCCACATCTGTTAGGGTTTTGAGCGCACGACGATATAATCCTAATTCCTTAAAAGCACTGGCTTGATTGATGGAAACTCTAATAATTCCCAGGTCGTCTTCGATTAATCCGTAGTTGACTTTTGCCCGTTGCCAAACAGAGATCGCCTGTTCTGGTTTGCCCCGATTTAAAAGTATAATGCCCTGATTGTTAAGAACTTGGGCTAATATGGGGACTTTATCTCCCACAGAAGCTGAAGATTTTGCCAACAAATTTAGGCTGGCATCAATTTTCTGAATCGCTTCTGGTTCATTATTCAATTGACTGTAAGCCAAAGCTAGATTGCTGAGTATTCTTCCCTGATTGAGAGCATCTTCAGACTGAGTATAAATTTCGTTTACTTGTTGCCAACTGGCGATCGCGCGCTCGAATCGAGCCACAGAATAATAATATTTTGCCTGGGTTTCTAATTGTTCTACATCGGTTGATTCTCTCGTTACATTTTCTTCTGGAGGGATCGAGGCTGCTACAGCATTTTTTCCGTAGATATTATTGCCCCACAAACTAATAGACAGTCCCAAAATGATAAAGACAAACCACAATAAGCAACGCTGTCTGAATTTAGAAGGCATAGCAAGCACAAAAGATCGGGAGGACTAGGGCGTGTCATCAATTAAGGGGAAGAACGCTTTTGAAGCGTATTTTAGCGAG
>CAYXWE010000171.1:0-7127 GCA_964468145.1 uncultured Pleurocapsa sp. | reverse complement strand
GTCAGCTATCGACCATGATCGAATATCCCCGCACTATTCCTTAGATTCAGACTCCTGCATCTTAGGAATAGTGCGGGGATATTCGATCATGGTCGATAGCTGACGAACAGGAATCATTTCTATATCGTCTTTTGTCGGCCAATGCAAGATTTTTTGTCCTTCAAAGATCTGAACTTCTTTAGAAGTTGGCAGAATAATTCTTTCGATCGCATCAATCAATAGAGCATAAGTTATACCCGCAGACTCGGTCAGCATCAACTTAGCGATAGTCAGAGTTAAAGGTATTTGTAATGAGAAGGTTGTACCTTTGCCAGGAGTAGACTCAATAGAAATCGTGCCGTCCATTTCTTCAATTTGGGAACGAACTACATCCATCCCTACCCCTCTACCAGACAAGTCGCTGAGTTTGTCCGCAGTGGAAAAACCAGGCTCAAACAATAATTCTAGTAACCCAGAGGGAGAAGTAACCGCTGCCTGTTCGGGAGTAATTAGTTTTTTTTCGATTCCAGTTTGCTTGATTTTCTCAATATTAATTCCTCCTCCATCGTCTCCGACTTCAATTACGGTTTGACTGCCTTGATAATAAGCTCGCAAGAAAACCGTGCCTGTTTCTGGTTTACCTGCTTGCATTCTGACATCGGGTTTCTCTAAACCGTGGTCAAAAGAATTACGAACTAGGTGTAATAGAGGATCGTAGAGTTTCTCTTCAATAGTTTTGTCAATTAAAATATGACTGCCAATGATATTGAGTTCTGCTTTTTTATCATGAGTCACAGAAAGCTGTTTGAGCAGACGAGGAAAACGATTGAATAATCGACCGATGGGCGACATTCTAGTTTCAATCAATTCATCTCTCATATTTAACAGCATTCGCTGTTGTTTTTGCGTGTCTCGTTGAGCCTGTTTGTTGCTATTTTTAATTTTCTCAGCAATACTCATTAATTCTGAATTACTGTTGCTGGTTAACTCTAACAGTTTATTGATTTTAGCTTCAGCATTTTGGAGATTCGTAGTCGATAAAACAGATTGATAGTCCTTGGGTGGAGCATGAGTAATGTTATTTAGCTTGGCAGGAAGTTCTTGTAAAAGTTGTTGTTGTTGAGGAGAAAGGCAAACCTCATCGACTACTTCGATTAATTCATTAACTATCTGTTCGCTATAGCTGATTTTATCCAGTAGCTGCTGAACAAACTCACCGATACGCTCGTCTTTGAGAGTACTTTTATTTTGATTGATTAATAGTTCGCCGACTAAATCGTTCAGCTTCTCCAAGGACTCTAGGTTAACCCTAACGGTTTTATTAACTTTGGATTGAGCGGATGGCTTATTATTCTGCTTGGAAGAGCCAAATCGAGACTTCCTCACATCTCTGGTTGATATTTCTTGAGCTGGACTCGCTTGGGGTTTGGGTTGAAATGCTTGCGTAGGAGCTTGGCGTACTATTGGTGCAGCCGATAGTGTTTTGGGTTGGGGCGTTGATTCTGTTATCTGTTCTGAGAAAGGCTCTATTACTTCTCCCCAAATCTGACTCCTCAATTCGCCAGAATCTTCATCTTCTTCTACTTCGGTTTGAGCATCAAAAGTATCTGTAAACTGGTCTGATAAAGTCTCCGAACCGAAAATATCGGCAGCATCTTCATCTTCTTCTGCTTCGGTTTGAGCATCAAAAGTATCTGTAAACTGGTCTGATAAATTCTCCGAACCGAAAATATCGGCAGCATCTTCATCTTCTTCTACTTCGGTTTGAGCATCAAAAGTATCTGTAAACTGGTCTGATAAATTCTCCGAACCAAAAAAAGTAGCAGCCTCAGTCGCCTCATTATCTGTTTCTACCACCGTTTCGTCTATAATCCGAGCAAACTGGTCTGATGAAGATTCCGAACCAAAAAAAGTAGCAGCCTCAGTCGCATCATTATCTGTTTCTACCGCCGTTTCGTCTATAATCCGAGCAAACTGGTCTGATAAATTCTCCGAACCAAAAAAAGTAGCAGCCTCAGTCGCATCATCATCTGCTTCTTCCGCATCCAGAATTGCTGCAAAGTTAGAAAAATCTGCTTCTTCTGTAGAAACTGGATCTGCGGGATCTACCTTGGCTGTGAATTTCTGTAGTTCTGTAGAAGGCTCGCCTCCGCGATCGCGATCGCCATCCATAACTTGTTTTTGTGCCTGTTGCAAATTGGCGATCGCAGCTTGAGTAATTTCTCGGACTAGATCGGGGTTAACCTCTAATGCGGTCAAAATTGTTTGGGCGATTTCACCCAAACCAGACAAATTTAGAGATTGAGACAAAGCCAAAAAGATCTCCGCCTGAGACTGCAACACCTCAGTCATATTGCTAGGATCGCCTTCGGATAAGGCTACCGATAGCTCTTGAATTCTTTCGGGGACGACAGATTCAAAGAAAGACTCTACTACATCGACTCCCAACTCCTCAGAAGTAGGAAAAGCATCTTGATCGCTGAGGTAATCGCCAAAGATTTCGGTAAGTTGGGCAAAAATTCCCGCAGCACGATTGAGAATTTCTTCTCTGTCTATCGGGGCTTTACTAAATTCGGCAGTTAAAGGAATCCTCAGACAGTCATAACTAGCATAAAGCAATTTTTTGGTTTGAAGGTCGATTTCTAACTCTGGATTATATAGAGCCTTAAAGACATCTTCCATCGAATGAGCGACAGTTTTAATTGTTTCCAACCCCACATTGGCAGCCCCTCCCTTAAGTGTATGGGTAGCTCGCATCAGCTTATTTACTCTTAAGGGGCGATCGCTTAATTCTATATCGCCATCAACGATTGCAAATAGTTCTTGTTCTATAGTTTCTAGTAATTCGGGAGCTTCTTCCAAAAAATATTGATAGGCTCGATCGCGAATACTGGGGTCGATAATCATCGTCGAATATTCTCTAATATATAGTTTAGTAATAAAAATTCAGTAATTCTGAAGCAGAGGATTTCTACTCCAGAATTCATGGTCATAATGCAACTACCCTTACTTAACTTTGAACTGAGATACACTAGCCTGTAGATTTTGTGCTAGTTTTTCTAGCTCTTGGAAGGAAATGGAAATTTTGCCCGAATCTTGGGAAGTTTCATTAGCAATTTGAGCCACCTGTCCCATAACCTGAGTAACTGATGCAGCTTCTTCAGTTTGAGCATTGGCAGCAGAAGTAATACCCCGAACCAATTCTTTAATTTGGGCAGTTGCAGAGACAATTTCATTTAAACTATTACGAGTTTCGTTAACTAAGCTCGTCCCTTCGGCTACTTGTTCGATTCCTGCAGACATTGCAGCAGAAACCTCTTGAGTCTCTTCCTGAATTTCTCGGACTAGTTTTTCAATTTCTGTAGTCGCTTCGGTTGATTGCAAAGATAAATTGCGGACTTCATCTGCTACCACGGCAAATCCTTTCCCGTATTCTCCCGCACGAGTTGCTTCTAGGGCAGCATTCAATGCCAGTAGGTTGGTTTGGGTAGCAAAACTACTAATAAGACTAACCACCTTAGAAATTTTCTGAGAAGAATCGCTCAAACGCTTGACTCGTGTTCCTGCATTAGCCACGGTTTCTCTGAGGCTAGCGATACTGTCTACAGTATTATTCATCGCGCGATCGCCATTTTGAACCGTTTGGTTAGCCTGTTCGATCGCCATTTCTACTTTTTGAGCGTTTTCGGTAGTCACGGTAGAAGCGTCAATCATTGCTTGGACTCGATCCAAAGCTTGTTGCAATTCTTCTAACTGTCTTTCTGACTGAACCGACAATCCTTGAATAGCAGAACTACTAGAGCCTGTTGTTTCGGTAACTTGCAAAGCAGCAGTTTGTACTTGTTCGACAATTCCTTTTAAGGAATCTAAAGTAGTGTTGTAAGCTCCTGCTACCGTACCAATTTCCGTTTCTGTTACCTTGGCTCTTACAGTCAAATCTCCGCTAAAGGCTGGTCTAACAGTTTTTAAAATATCTAGTGCCTGTTTTTGTAATTCTTCTCTGGCTGCTTTCTCTCTAGCGACAGTCTGAGCTAAACTTTCTGAATTAATTTTTAGCCGTTCGTTTTTTTCCGCTTGCTCGATCGCAATTCCCAACTGGGGCGCAATTCTCAATAAGAGATTGAGTTCGTTAGTTTTCCAGTCGCGGGGTCCTGAGTTTTGATAAACGGCAAACAAGCCCCAGAGTTGGTTTTCTTGGAAAATCGGCACAATGATATAAGCTCTTGCCTGATATTTTTCTAATGATTTTAGATAGCAAGGCGAAAAGTCAGCGGTGTAAATATCATTGACAACATTAAATTGTTTGCCTCTGGTATATTGACCGCCTTCTGACCTAATAAAGTAGGTATCTTTATCCAAAGCAGAACCAGCTTCCATGTTTTTCAGGGTACACTGCTCGTCCGCATTCATTTCTGTATTAAATAGGTTTTCGTCAGTATCTTGAATCTCCATCACCGATATCCATTCAGAAGCGTGAGATTCTGCCAAGACTTCACCAGACCAATCAGGATTGAAACGATATACTATTGCTCGATCTACCTCTAGTAGCTTACGAACTTCTTTAGTGGAGGTACGGAAAATATCCTTTACCTTAGAAGCATTACCAATACTTTGAACGATGTTCGCAACGGTTTGTTCTTGTTGTGTCTGAATTTGTAGCTCTTCTAGATATTGCTTTTGCTGAATAATGATTCCGACTTGAGTGACTATCTGCTTCAGAAATTCAATATCTTCGTCTTGCCAAATGCGAGTTTTGGACTGATAAACGGTAATCGTACCCCAAAGCTTTTTATCCACGATAATCGGCATCTTGATATAAGCTTTGACATTTAATCTATTAAGAAGCTGAATTAGACGATCTTCTAAATTAGATTTCTCAACATTGCTAACGATCGCGGATTCTCCCTTTTTGTATATTCCGCCTTTGGTATCCCGCAAATAAGGATAGGAGTCTTCAGAGAAGGTGCTTAAATAGCTAGAATCGAGAACAGTTTTATAATCTCGGTCAATAGGAGCTTCTACAATATTTGCTCCCGTCCAATCTGCATTAAAACGATATATACTACTACGCTCTACATCTAAGAGCTTGCGGGCTTCTTGGGCAGCAATTTCTAAAGTGCCGACAATCGATTTAGCATCTCGCATCCGATCGACCATCTTAGACAGATTTTGTTGTCGGTCTAGAGTCTTGCGTAGTTGCGCGGTTTTTTCTCCTTGTTCGATCGCAATTCCCAACTGGGGGGCAATCTTGAGCATAAATCCGAGTTCGTTAGACTGCCATTCTCGCGTACCAGAGTTTTGGTAGGCTGCAAACAAACCCCATAGTTTATCTTCTTGAAAAATAGGCACGATCATATAGGCTTTTGCCTGATATTTTTCTAAAGATCTCAGATAACAGGTAGAAAATCCCGCAGCATATACATCATTAACAACGTTGAATTTTTTGCCTCTGGTATAGTCCCCGCCGTCAGTATTTTTAAGATAGGTATCTTCGTCTAATGCCGAACTCGACTCCATATTTTTGAGAGTACAAGAACTATCTGCATTCATTTCGGTGCTATAAAGCTCGCCATCGGTATTTTGTAGTTCCATAACCGATGTCCAGCCATAGGTCATCGACTCTGCCAAGACTTCCCCACTCCAATCGGGTTTAAATTGATAGACCACAACGCGATCGCACTCTAAAAGCTGACGTACCTCCGATGTAGCAGTGCGAAAAATATCTTTAACCTCCTGGGATTGCTGAATGCGTCTGACAATCTGAGATATTGCCTGTCCCTGTTGAGCCTGAAAGTTAGTTTGTTCGATGAAGGCTGTCTGCTGCAAGCAAATAGTAAGCTCGGTTGAAAGCTGAGACAATAAATTGATCTCTTCTTCATTCCACTGGCGGGATCGTTCGCATTGCTGTACGACCAATAAACCCCAGACTTTATCTAGGGAATAAGAATTTAAATCTAAAGTGTAGGAATTTAATAAAATCGGAATAGCTAGAGATGACTGCACCTGCAGCTTTTCGAGTAACTGTCTTTGATGGGGTGTAATCCTGTTTTCGCGGATATCTTCTAGGGCAAAATAGTCTTTGGGTAAATAATCCTTGGCTTTTGGTGCGCCAAAACAAACGCAAGGTAAGATTTCATCTAGGCTAGGAGTCCAGCCAAAAACTAAAGATTCAGCTACAACTTTACCCTTGTCAGCAGAATCAAATTGGTAAACTAATACCCGATCTGCTTTGAGAGTCTGCTGAACAATTGTGGCTATTTTGCCTAAGAAGTCTTGACTATTACTAGCTTGACGAACTTGAGCGATTACTTTTTTAAGACGATCTCGTTCTTGTTTATATAAACTCGTTTTAATTTTTTGAACTAAATCTGACTTAGAAGAGTTTGATTGTGCGGTTGCATTAGAATCATGTTGTTCTTGATAAGTACTTAACGAATCCATAATTTCAGTATATTTCCTAAAGTATTTATTACGAATAATTAGTCTTTATGACTAATAAAAATAACTATAAAATCTCTGGTTACTGAGAGTAGTTAAACTCTGTTTTTATAGAGAAAAAATTAAAAATTTCTTCTCCGTCAATGAGCATAATAATGTCATTCTCTAAGCTGGTAAAATACCCATGCAAAAAAGGTAAAATATCTTCAGAAAATATTTCCGATGAAGAAGATTTAAATTTAGATAAATTGTGTTCTATTAAGGTATCAATTCCCGAAACAACCAAACCAATAGACTGTCCCTGAACTTGAATCACCATAACCAATAGTTCTTGAGTAATATTGTTTTCGCCCAGAGGAGGGGGATATCCAAGTAAATTCTCTAAATCTACAATCCACAACATTTCACTGCGCCAGCCGTAGATACCCAAAACACAGTAAAACATTTGCGGTACTGGCAAAATATCTTGAGGAGAAATGGCGATAACTTCAGTTACAATTTCTGCATCGAGTAAGGCAATATCGCCACCAACTGTTGACTTGTGAGTTTTTTCCGTTTTGCCTAGTTGAAACTGTAAAAATTTGCGGACTTGTTGAGAATCTGACTGAATGCCAGACCCAGCCATATTCAAAGATAGAGAATTAGCAGATGTGCTTAACATTATGTCGTCGGTATAATTTTAACTAGCAATAAGTTGCTGCACTTTATTA
>CAYXWE010000170.1:0-7138 GCA_964468145.1 uncultured Pleurocapsa sp. | reverse complement strand
AAGCAAAATCTAGAATTGAGATCGTATGAGCAACCATTAATGAAATCGTAATAAACGAATCTAAACTAGCCACTATTCCTACTGCTATAGATTTTGAAGGATAATATTAACTTATGTTAAGAAAATCTGCAAAACGCATAATACAATCTCTCGTAACATAAGTGATAAGTAGTTGATTTAAAATCATAGATCGACTGTTGATTCATACCTCATTTTTGGCGACTGTTTTGTACGGTCGCTTTTTTTATTAAATATAAAGTTCGTCTCATTTTTAACCAAATATTATCGCGATCGCAATTTTAGAAAAACAACAAACTAATATTCGTAGGTATAATTTAGGTAAAGTTTCGGGCGATCGCTCTTTGGGTCATCCGCAGTCAAAAAGCACCATCAAATCTGCCGATTAATTTTCATTGATAATGTACTATTTGTCTTATCTCATTCTGATTCCTGGCACATTGCTCAGTCTTTGGGCGCAACATAATATTAAGAGTACCTATCGCAAGTACGCTCAAATCAATTCCCGAATGGGCATGACCGGGGCAAATGTTGCTCAAACTATTTTGCGGGATATGGGAATCAACGATATAAAAATTGAGGCAGTTAGAGGAGAGTTGACTGACCATTACGATCCTAGTGCTAAAGCAGTAAGGTTATCCCAAGGAATCTATAACTCTAGCTCCCTTGCAGCAGCAGCAGTAGCAGCCCATGAATGCGGTCACGTGTTGCAGGATAAAAAAGATTATAAATTTATGAATTTTAGAGCTGCATTAGTCCCCGCTGCTAATTTGGGTTCGCAATTTGCACCCGCAATTATTATGCTGGGCATTTTTTTGAGTGCGATGGGGCAGATATCGTTTATTTTTATTAATATTGGTATTGTTCTTTTTTTAGGGGTAATTGCCTTTCATTTGATTACCCTCCCCGTTGAGTTTGATGCTTCTCGTCGAGCGTTGAAATTGATTGACGAACTAGGTATTTTGCAAGGAGAAGAAAAATCTGGAGCAAAAGCCGTTCTCAATGCAGCAGCTTGGACTTATGTTGCCACTGCCTTTGCCAATTTATTACAGTTAGCTCAATATTTGATAATTGCTAACTCTCGTAGGCGTTAATTATATTTCTGTTAGTAATATTAATAAAGCGCAGCAATCCCAATCTCAAATGAAATGAAAGATTGAAAGATTGTTGTTACCCACTACCTACTATACGGGTTATAACAAGCAATAAAGGTTTCGGTTTCCACGCGAACTCAGGTTAAAAGTAGATTTTGATTTTTTCCATCAGCCATCAGCCGATGACTCCCTCAGCCTTCAGAGAGAAGCCTCGATAGGTAAATACTTAAACTTTAATGAATTTGTTTTAAGTTATATATTGTTTTTTAATGATTAAAAAAAGATTCGCTAATATTAGCTTACAGCGCATCGAATAAATAACTACTAAGTTTTGATTTATAGCAAGCGATCCCTGCTGGTTTTTCGCTAAACATAATTCATGATTGTGTAGGATACTAGGTGTAATTTGTAAATCAATTTTTAAAAAATCAATATCATGAAAGCTAAAGTTTCTTCCAACTTAGGACAATCTATTTCATTAGCTTTGCTATTAGTAGTAACTAGTATCGGCGTAATTATAGTTATGGCAATGGCTAGCAATTAGTTTTAATTAAACCCCGTCCGTATTGAGCGTGGGGTACGGCAATGCGGGCGATCGACATTCGCAAAAGACCCACGAATATTGAAACGACTATCAAACTAGAGATTGGTTCTAATGTCTTTTGTCATTAGTCTTTAGTCATCAGACATACTTCAAAATGATTTAGGGTTGTTATGATGGCGTATAATTTTTGTAACACTTAAAGTAGTTTCAGGGTTCGATAAAGTCTTCCGCATTAGGAGGTATTACTACTAAATCGCCACAGTCTTTAGGATCTACTGCTACTTTAATACTGTAAGGATATGTAATTTCAGGATGAAAATAGGAACTGTAGTAGAAAACGTTTTGAATTTGAGCAACGGGAACTTTCTTCGGATTGGGTAGACCATGGAGAGCGATGGTACAGGTGCGATCGTTGGGTATCATCTGTTCTAAAAGCTCGGTTTTTATGGCTCTTGTTAAATAGGGTTGCAAGCTATTGAATACTGGTTTAAGATAATAATCGTCAATTTTGATACTCATTACCACGAAAAATAATAGGCAGACAAGGCCTAGATGTTTAGCTTGTAACCAGCGTTGGCTCTTTTGCTGCCAGGTAGCAACAAGATGGAGATTTAAAGATACTAAAGTAATCATCCAGAACATGAAGTAGCGTAGTTCGTGGGATTGAGGGAAGTTGGCAGGGACGAGGGACATCAATAAAACTGTAATTAAAGCCGTTTTGGCTCGATTGGATTTATTCTCTGGAAATCGCCTATTTTCTATTTGCTCGCCAATAGCCAAACCAAACAGTAGTAGTAAATTGAAAACAACATAAGCCCCAAAAAAACCACCAGCGCGATCGAGTAATTCTTGATTTCCACGATTCCATTGATCTGCCGACCATGAAGGGGTATTGATTTCTAAAATTGATTGCAACCATTTTTGCGGTCTGTTGCCTTCGCTATAGGTATCGGGGGTTAGTTTATGGTTGAGAACAATTCCTGCGATCTCAATTTTGATTGGATAAAAAGGATTGCCATAAAGAGCGACATTTTTAATCGGCGTAGCAAAAATCAACCCCGAAGCCAAGACTCCTAAAAGAATAGTCAGCCATAGCCGACGCTGCGCCTTGTTGGTATGTTTAAAATATAGCCAGACCAATCTACCACCTAAAATCCAATAAATTAAAAATACTAAAGGCTGTAGCTGGGGTTTAGTATTGACTCCTGCTGCTGCACTCAGAATAATAATCAGCAATTCAGATTTACTGGGTAATTTCGATTGCCAAAATAACCAAAAAACCATCATCATTAGCATCGATACGGCAACGTTTCCTGGCAGATCTACTAAACTTCCGGCAGCATGGGTTAAAACTGCAGGAATAGTAAAAATAGCAATTATTGATAAATATAAAGGGACTCGAAAAAGTTGGCGTAAAATTGCAAAATAACCGATTAAACTAAAGTAACCAACTAAGTTAGTTGCTTGGATGCGCCCCGTCATTTTCCACAACAAGCCCTGAAAAAAATGAGCCAATAATGGAAAACCATCATAACGATGCTCGATTAAATTCTCGGAAATATACATATTTTCGGGAACAATGCCCCAGATTCTGGCAGCAAAAGGCAAATGATACCAGCCCACGTCATAATTTGTGTCTATATCAAAAATTGCTTTGAGAAATATAGATAACGCCACAACAATAGCGATCGCGCTAAGAATAGTTTCTAAGGCTTGTCTGTGGTTTTTTTGCACGGGCTATTGACTAGAAGTTTCATTGACTATAATATTCTAAACTTTCTAGTCGATAGCCTCCCTCGCGATCGATTACATTATTAAAAAAATAAGTAATTTTGTCCATATATTTAACAACTAACGCTGCATACTATGGATGCTTGATACTCAATGACAAATGCTAAATGGAGTTAAGAGTGAATCGTAAAGCTAAAAAGTCCCCACCCAAGGCAGCTAAAAAAATTGCACCCAGTCGTCGCAAGTCTGTTCCACCAAAAAATCGTAACCTTTCTAAGCTCAAGGGAAAAAGCAGTGCAATATCTCAGAAAAAAGCTAAATCTAGCCTCCAAACAGTTACTAAAAAATCTCCCGCCATCAAGAGTAACTTAACAGCTAAAAGCGGTAAAACATCTACCAGTAAACTGTCTGCGCCTTGGTTAATAGTTTATGGGATTGCCATTACATTGGGCATTAGCACTATTTTAGGGACGACAATTGCGATCGCTAGTTCTTTTCAGACACCAGTCGCCACACCCAAAACCGTTATTCGGCAAAAATCTAGCAATCCTACTAGCCAGGCCAGAATACAGCATTTACTTACTACCGCGTCTTTGGGTCAAGAAATTCGCCCCCTCAAAACAAAAATAGAAAGTTTAGCAAAAGAATATCCCGAACTCGAACCAAGGGTATTTTTAGTAGATCTCGATACCAAAGGTTTTGTGAGTATGTCTGGGCAAAACAAAATTGCTTCTGCTAGCACCATCAAACTACCCATCCTAGTCGCATTTTTGCAGGATTTGGATCGGGGAAAAGTCAGGTTAGAAGAACAGTTAACCATGACCAAGAATCTGGTAGCGGGGGGTTCTGGAGATATGCAGCATCAACCACCAGGAACAAAATTTACTGCTTTAGAAACTGCAGAAAAAATGATTACAATTAGCGATAATACCGCTACCAATATGCTGATCGATCGCCTGGGAGGAATGGCAGTATTGAATAAAAGCTTTCAAGCTATGGGATTGACTCAAACCGAACTGAATAATCCCCTACCAGACTTAACGGGGACGAATACTACTAGTCCTCAGGACTTAGGTAATTTATTAATTAAGATCGATAATGGGAGATTACTATCCTTGCGATCGCGCGATCGTCTGTTACATATTATGGGCAATGTGGAAAAAGACACCCTACTTCCTCATGGTTTAGAATCGGGGGCGTTGATTGCTCACAAAACAGGAGATATTAAATCGGTATTGGCAGATGTCGGCACCATAGATATGCCCAACGGCAAACGCTATATAGCTTCAATATTGGTCAAACGCCCCGATAATTCTCCCCAAGCCCAAGATTTTATCCAGAAGGCTTCTGAGATTACCTACCAATATTTTAAAAATCCTCATACCAACAGATTTACTTTGAAAGATAAGGAATACTAGTTATTTCTAAAAATTTCTTCTGTCTCAGGCGAACAAACTAATTGACCGTCAACGACTTCGGGCAGATCTAATTTAGATCTATCGGGTAAATCGCTCGCACACAATATTGATTGAAAACTACCATTATCCTTAGAATAGTGAATTGCACTTACGTAGCTATAAAGAGGCTCTTTGGCATCAATCCAAGATGAACCAGACCATTTTTTGTATTTTGCCGTTCTCGTTTTAGGGATAGCATAACTAAAAGCCAAATTTTCTCTATTACCAACAATTAACTGGTAGCGTTCGTTTTCTTGCGATCTACCCAGACCCAATTCATAATAGCGACTACTAAAACTTCTGGTTTCAAAAAAATGAGCTTGTTGAGCGCGATTAATTGCTCCTAGTTTTAAAGATACTTGCTCGTTGTAACTAAGGCGTGTGGAATTATTTTTATCATTTGTCGAAAAATGGGCGAGCCGATCTATCCTTACTCTATCGATTGTATTAGTTAGATGACCAACAATTTGCAATCCTGCAATCACTGTCACTAAGACTTGGGTAAATAGCATATAGAGCGATTTTTAAGTGTTTTTGTAGTTTTTTTTATTACATTAACATCTTAAATAAAAATTATCCCACCCCCCAGGATATCGCCCAATCTAAATACTGTTCAATTGCTCAATTTGCCTCATAACAGTTAAAGCAGAATAACTAACTCCTGCCGTACCCTCTCCTGGGTGAGTAGAGTCCCCTACTAACCACAGATGTTTGATGGGAGTGCGATTGGCAAAGCCGAAAGGGCCAAAAGTAGATAAACGCTGTCCCAACCCACCGACAATGCCTTTATCCCTAGCGGTATAATTAGCAAAGGTTCTAGGTGTGGCTGCTTCAGTATAAATCAAATTATCGCAGGAAAGATCGAAATACTCTCCCAAACGGGCGATCGCCTCGGCGGTATACTGTTGTTTAATTTCTTTATATGTTTCCTCATCTCTGCCCTCCCAGATATTGACATCGGTAAAAGATGAGGCAATAATCGTTGCCTGTCCTTCGGGGGCGCGTCCATCTCCAGGCTTACTTACAGAAACAAATAGGGAATTGTTTTCGCCAATTACTTCGTCTCGATTGTATAAAAACTGTAGGTGAGGAGAACAATTTGCAGGAATAGCTTCTCTTTTTACTCCCAAATACACGACGAATGCTCCTGATGGCTGAGGCAGCTTATCAAGACGGCGTTGATAATTATCGAGGGCTTTATCTGGAGTCAGCTTAACTAAATTCTGGGCGGTTACGTTGGCGACTATTTCATCTACTGTTTCTGTTCGAGTTTCTCCCTTACTGTTGGCAACAGTTATTCCAGTTGCTTTATTTCCCTTGGTGTGAATTTCTTCGACAGAATGACGCATCAATAGCTTACCGCCATATTTCTCCAAACCTGCTACCAAGCGATCGCTCAGTACCTGCATACTTCCTTGGAGGTGAAACAGTCCTTGGGGTGCTTGAGATACTGCTAAAGCGGTTGCTGCGTATAATAATGCGGTTTCTTCTGTACCTACTTGAGAATAAAGTTTTAATTGTAAATCCAAAAAGGTTTTGAGGCGTTTGTCCTTATCCAAGCCATATAGCTTGAGAGCATCTGCCACAGTCATCAAGGTAAAAGGTACGGTAATTAAAGTATCTGGTCTAACCGCAGCAACTAACTGCCACGCATCCCAAATACTGCGGGGAGGCAGTACGGGATCTCGACCCTGAAAACGCCAGCTAGCTTCAAATAAACGATTTAATAAATTCCAAAATGGTTCGCTACCAGGAAATTGTCTTTGTCTTTCTTGTTTCCATTTGTCAGCATCGCGCCAAACATTAATTGGCTCGGTTTCTTGGGGTAAAAATACCGCACAGGCAGGATCGCAATAAGTTGCTGTAGGAGGCTCAATATCCAATTCCTCAAATATTCTGTGGTGTATTCCTCCAGGCTCTAATCCCGCTACTTGAGTTGCTCCCACATCAAAAGTAAAACCACGACGTTTAAAAGTAGAGGCACAACCTCCAGGTACAATTGCCTGGTCGTAAATAGTTACCTCATATCCTTGCTTGGCTAATAATGCTCCTGCGGTCAATCCGCCAATGCCAGCACCAACAACTGCTACGCGAGATTTTTGTTTGTTTTGAAGAGCGTTCGCGAAGCGTGGACGTAGTTCATTCGCCATAAAAACATTTCATATTTCTTAATATATATTCTCATTCTAAATAAAAAAGACGCTCGATAGAACGTCTTTGAGTAAATTCAGGAGATATTTAAATAAGAAAAGCTGTTTATTTTAAAACTCCAGCTAAAATATCTTTAATTCCAT
>CAYXWE010000169.1:0-7153 GCA_964468145.1 uncultured Pleurocapsa sp. | reverse complement strand
GGTTCTTTAGAAGAAGAAGATTTTGTTTCTCCTGGGGTAAACATAAATGCTGAAGTTTCTAAGGAACTGCTGCAAACAATTTTTCAAACCAGCACTTTATTACACGATGGCGCAGTTCTAATTAGCGGTTCGAGAATATTAGCAGCAGCGGTAATTCTACCTCTTTCCGAACGTACTGCTTCCCGTCAATTGGGAACTCGTCACCGTGCAGCAATGGGAATCACTGAAAGAGTCGAAAAATGTCTCTGTATTGTGGTTTCGGAGGAAACTGGTTCGATATCACTGGCAGAGAAAGGAACGTTGAATAGACCTTTAACTAGTAGCAAGCTCAAAGAGCTATTACAATCTAGATTTACTCCCATCGTCGAAGGAGATGCAGCACGTTTGAGTCGCAAAATTGGTTTTCAGGGCAAAATCTTATTGGAGCGTTTATTGCGTCTGCGTCCGTCAAATTTTCGTAATAAAAATTAGGTTTACGTTGTTTAATAATAAGTATTCAACTTTAAATCCGAACCGATGAGCCTAGAGCCAGTCACTTTGCAACAATTACCCACAGATCTCAATGTAAGCCGTTTACCCAAGCACGTAGCGGTAATTATGGATGGCAATGGTCGTTGGGCAAAAAATCAAGGAAAACCACGTATTGTCGGTCACCAAAAAGGGGTAGATACCTTAAAGGAACTTCTGCGCTGCTGTAAAGATTGGGGAATTCCTGCCTTGACTGCCTATGCTTTTTCGACGGAAAATTGGGGACGACCTCATGCAGAAGTTCAGTTTTTGATGACCCTATTTGAGCGAGTACTCAGACGGGAATTAGCCCAAATGAAAGAGGAAAATGTCAGAATTCGTTTTGTAGGCAATTTAGAGGATTTACCCGAATCTTTGCGTCAAGAAATTAGCCGTTCGATGGAGGACACCAAAGACAATCAAGGGACTCAGTTTACCGTAGCAACCAATTATGGTGGCAGACAAGAAATTATTCAAGCTTGTCAAGCGATCGCCTCTAAAATAGAACAAGGGTACTTAGAAGCATCCCAAATAGACGAAAAACTATTCGAGCAGCATTTATATACCAGGGAAATTCCTCATCCCGATCTTTTAATTCGTACCAGTGGCGAAATGCGGATTAGTAATTTCTTGTTGTGGCAAATGGCTTATGCCGAAATTTATGTGACTCCTACTCTGTGGCCTGATTTCGATCGCACTGAATTTTATAAAGCTCTGAATACCTATCAAAAACGCGATCGACGTTTTGGAAAAGTAAAGTCTTAGCTGTTATTTTTTTGAAAAATATGTTATGCTAGTTAGTGATTCGGACTCATGCGGTATCAACGCCCAAACCTTGTCAGAGCCTGACGGCAGCAGCAATACGGGATGCTTAATACAGGCGTGATATCCGAATCATTTTTTGTATGTGCCTTTAGTAGTCCAGAGAAATAAACAGACTAGTACAGTACGGCTTAAATAAGGTATCCATTAGGCAAGCATTAATTCCGCGTCCCAGGATTTAGCATATCTCCCAATCCTTCTCCCACTAAAGATAAGCCCGTGACCATAGTAGTCATAGCTAAACCAGGGAAAGTTGCCGACCACCAAATCCCTGTAGGTAAAGCATCCAAAGCCAATCGAAGATCGTGGCCCCATTCTGGCACTTCTGGGGGTAGTCCCAAACCGAGAAATCCCAGACCACCCAAAATCAAGATGGCATCGGCAGCATTGAGGGTAAACAGTACGGGGACACTTTGAATAACGTTAAAAAATAAATAGCGGGACAAGATTCTACTAGTGGGCGCGCCCATCGCTTGTGCTGCTTCGATAAATAGTTCTGTTTTGACGCTGGTGGTATGGTTGCGAACAATACGATAGTACTGAGGTACATAAGCAATACTTAAAGCCAAGGCTGCATTTAATACTCCTTTGCCCACCACAAAAGCTAAAGTCACAGACAATAACAACCCAGGTAGAGTATAAATAGTATCCATAAAGAAGATTAGTACTTTATCAATTTTCCCCCCTAGATAACCGCTGACCAACCCCAAAGGAACGCCAAAAATTAAACCGATCGTAGTTGCTAGCACCACTACTTTTAATGCTGCCTGTGTACCATAGAGGGTACGGGAAAAAACATCGTATCCCTGTCTAGTTGTGCCAAACCAGTAGTCTGCACCTGGTGCTTCGTGAATGGGATTAGCCAAGGCTTCTGTCGGATCTCGCAGCCAGCCGATGTTTTGTAATGTGGGGGCAAAAATCGCGATCGCAATAAAGCCCAGAGTAATTATTAGACCGATAATAGTTAAGCTTTGGGATAGAGTAGGGCGAAAGCGATGGGGTAATCTGATACTGGTAGTCATAAACTTGGGAATACTAGCTAAGTATGGCGAGCATTATAGCTAATTATTTCCGCTCTATAAATTATGAAGGATATTGGCAACTTAGGAGAAGAGTTAACGGCTAGATGGTTAGAGTGCCAGAACTATAATCTGCTGCAGCGTAATTGGCGTTGTCGTTGGGGCGAGATCGATATTATTGCCCAGGATAGAAAAGATAAAACAGTTATTTTTGTGGAAGTGAAAACTCGCCGTCAATATAATTGGGATGAAGGGGGCTTATTGGCTGTCGATCTGACTAAACAAGAGAAGATTATTAAAACAGCATCTTGGTTTTTGGCTAAATATCCTCAATTGGAGGAGTTACCCTGTCGTTTCGATGTGGCTTTAGTTGGTTATATCGCGCAGATCGCTCAGACTCCGCTTTGGGTAGCCGATCGGGACAGGCGCAAAGACTCAAAGAAAAGAGAAGCAAAGATAGATTTAAGGGAAATTGTTCGGGTGGATATAGGTCAGCCTGCGGTTATTGGGCAATATCGAGTAACTCTTGAAAATTACTTGCAATCTGCTTTTGAATTATCTTGATTTTGAATTTAATTGAAAACATGAAATGACTTATGCCCATAGACCTACTATATTTCTCTAATCTTTTAATTACTATCACCGCACCATAGCATCCACTGTAAATTATTAGGTTGAGAAACAAAGCCTAACTTATGGTAGAAATCAGCAACATGAGGACTAGCAATCAAAATAATGTCTCTAACTTGAGCCTTTGATAATTGTTCGATTAAAGTTTTAACTACAGCTTTACCAATACCCCGATTTTGAAACCGAGGATCGACGACGATATCTAACAAAACTCCATGAAAAGTGCGATCGCAAATTGCTCTGGCAAACCCGATTAATTGCTCTTTTTCTTTATCCTTGTGCCAAGCAGTAATATAACAAAAACTATTTTCCAAAGATTGTTTTACTAAATTTAAAGGACGAGGCGACCAACCAACCTTACTACACAAATTTTCTAATTCTTCTGGAAAAATAGGAGGATTTCGTTTAATAATAATCTGCCCAGGAATAGGATCGAGTTCTTTGAGAGGAGCAATATTATTTACTTGTCTAGTTAATAATTCACTATTAAGATTTTGCTGATGGAATTTAACAGCTTGTTCTAGTCGATCGCGCTGCTGTAGTAAACGAGTAAGCTGTTGCAGAATTTCGACTCGATGGGGCTGAATTTCTAACACCATATAGTATAAAACTATGGCTGCGATCGCCTGATGTTCTTTGACTAGATTGTTGGCAATATTAATCAGGATAGTTGGTTGTTTCTTAAAATTACTAAAAATACTATCGTTAGTGGCATCAGATATTAACTGACGATAGTGTTCGATAGAATTCTCTAAACTTCCCCGTTGTTTAAAAACTGTGCCTAACTTTTGATATACAAGCTGATGTTCGGGTTTGATTTGAACCGCCTGGAGATAAATCGCGATCGCTCCTTCCCACTGCTGTAGTTTAACTAAGACATCCCCTAGGTTATGCCACGACCAAAAAAAACTGGGATCTATCTTCACCGCACGCTGATAGGCTGCTGCTGAATGCTGCCATTGCTGCAGTTTAGCGAAGACATCTCCTAAGTTATGCCACGACCAAAAAAAACTGGGATCTATCTCCACCGCACGCTGATAAGCTGCTACTGAATGCTGCCATTGCTGCAAATGACTGAGAACATCGCCTAAATGATGATAAGACCAAAAAAAGTCTGGGTTTAGGGCGATCGCTTTTTGATAAGCTGTAGCTGCTTGCTGCCATTGTTGCTGTTGGCGATAGTTATCTGCCAAATTGTAAACATCAGACCAATTATTTTGCAAAGCGGTATCCTTTAGAACAGTCATTAGTTATTAGTCATTAGTTAATTGTTTTTTTAAATGAACCACAAAGGCGCAGAGAACACAGAGAAGTTTGACTCCTATGGCTTCTAACTGTTTAGTTTTGGAGAGGGAAAAAAGATTGAACATCTAACTATTTTCTCAAACCGAACTTGCGTTAGATAATGCACGCGCCGTATTTTCACTATTAAATATCCAATTCTGCTAACTCTTCAATCAGATCGAAGTTAGCAGTAACGTTTTGTACGTCGTCCAAAGATTCCAAAGTATCGATCAACTTCAAAAGCGATCGCGCTGATTCGGGATCGGTAATTTCAATATTATTATTAGGTATCCAGCGCAACTCAACTTCTTTAACGGGTAAATCGTGCTTCTTAAAAGTTTGATTGAGATGGTCTAAATTATCAATAGTGGTAAATACTTCTGCGCCTTCGTCGTCATAGATCTCATAATTATCTGCCTCTCCTTCCATCGAAACTTCCAATAACTCTTCTTCTGACACCGCATCCAAAGTTACCACACCTTTTTGTTCAAACATCCAGCTAACACAGCCCGTTTCCCCTAGGTTGCCACCATTTTTAGTAAAAGCAGATCGTAAATAGGCAGCAGTACGATTGCGATTGTCGGTCAAAGCTTCAATCAATACTGCTACCCCTGCTACACCATAACCCTCATAGCGAATCTCTTCGAGGATGGCATCATCATCTTGATACGTACCCGCCCCCTTAGCTAGC
This sequence comes from uncultured Pleurocapsa sp., assembly GCA_964468145.1. Taxonomy (GTDB): domain Bacteria; phylum Cyanobacteriota; class Cyanobacteriia; order Cyanobacteriales; family Xenococcaceae; genus Waterburya. The sequence continues at coordinate 2,200 of CAYXWE010000169.1, read as the reverse complement.
GATCGCTCTATACTCTCATTAGATACCCCTGCTGCTTTTGCTTTATCTATTGCAGTACGCAGTTGAAAATTACCATCGGGATCGGCGATACCATTACGGGCAGCAACGATAATAGCGCGAGATAGTTGAGTAAAGGTTTTACCTTTTTTGGCATCCACTCTCGCTTTTTGCCGTTTGATATTTGCCCACTTACTATGTCCTGCCATATTTTACTTTGAATACTTATACATACATTGAAATCAGCTAATTCTATTAAAACCAATATTGGCAAGTTATTCATCCTCAGAGGATTAGCTTTTGCTTGGTTTCCCATCCCAACAATTATTTTGTTTTATCAAAGTCATGGACTTGATTTGGGACAGGCGGTATTACTCAAGACAATTTTATCCCTCTCAATTTTATGTCTAGAAGTTCCTTCGGGATATATAGCCGATCGCCTGGGACGTAAGTTTTGTTTGGTAGTCGGTAGTGCAGCCTGGTTAATCGGTTGGCTGTTTTACTGTACGGGTAGTTCTTTTACTGTTTTTGCCCTGGCTGAAATTATGGCAGGAGTAGCAGCTAGTTTAATCAGTGGGGCAGATACGGCGATCGCCTACGAAACTTTATTGGAGTTAGATCGCCAAAGTGATTACCCTAGCTTTGAGGGGAGACTAGTGGCGATCGCAGGTATTACCGAAGCTGTTTGTGGTTTAATCGGTGCTGCGATCGCCGAAATTAATTTGGTTTATCCCTTTTATCTCCAGACAGTCTGTATCGCTATTTATCTGGTTTTATCTTTGACTTTAGTCGAACCAAAACGTCATGTAGCGACAACGGCGATCGAACATCAAAGCCTTAAAACTGTCATTACTGATGTCTTTATTAAACGTCCTCGTTTGCGCTGGTTAATTTTATTAAGCAGTATCTTTTCTACTGCTACTTTCCTCATCGTCTGGCTGTCCCAAGGCTATTTTCAAGAAATTAATTTACCCATTACCGCAATGGGTTGGACGTGGGCGATCTTCCATCTATTGATGAGTTTGGCTTCTCTCAACGCCCATAGAATTGAAAACGCATTGGGAATTAAAAAAGCTCTAATTATTTTAATTTTCTTACTCGGTGGTGCTTATATCCTATTGGGCAGCGTTAATAGCATGGTGGGGATTAGCTTTATTGCTTTAATCTACCTAGTCAGAGGAGTGCGATCGCCTTTAACCCTAAATCTCATCAACCAGCAAGTACCTTCCCAGATCAGAGCAACAGTACTATCTCTTAGCAGCTTTACCTTCCATTTAGGATTTGCCATTATCTCACCTGCGATCGGCGCAATTACCTCATCCTACTCATTATCTTTGTCATTATTAATTAGTGGTTGCTTCTTCTTGCTGGCTGGTAACTTTTGCTGGTGGCAACTCGTCAAACTGAAAATGTTTCGCTCGTAAGTGTTTAATATGGCTACATATACAGATAACAATAAAAGCGTTGAAATAACCCTCAAACCAGGGGAGTCAATTTTAGCCGAACCTAGTGCCTTTTGTTATGGTGACGGATTTATTCAGGCTAAGACAACTACAGGGGGTGTGATGTCGGCGGTGAAAAAGTTAATCACCCAGGAAAAACTGTTTCAAGTGCTATGGATGAATAATGGCAATAAAAAAGGCAGAATAGCTTTTGCAAGTCCCTATGAAAGTACCATCGAAGAAGTAGAAATTTCCCCTGACTACAGCTTAGTTGCTCAAAGAGGCGCGTGGTTAGCTTGCGATCCCAGCGTTAAGTTAGATGTGACGATGAATCTAGGTTTAAGTGGTTTTCTGGGGGGAGAAGGAATTATCTTTCAGAAATTTACGGGCAGCGGTAGAGTATTTATCACCGCAGGGGGAGATCTAAAAGCAATGAATCTTGAAAAAGGTGAAAGCTTGAATGTAGATACAGGCTGTATTGTTGGCTTCGCAGATTCGGTAAAGTATGAGGTCAAAATGGCTGGCGGAATCTTTACCTCAATCTTTGGTGGAGAAGGACTAATTTTAGCCAAACTGACAGGGCCTGGGGTAGTAATCTTGCAAACCCATCCCGAAAATGTCATCAATAAAGTAGCAGCAAATAATTCTAGTAATTCTCGCTCGTCTATCGATCTCAGCGATGGATTACAGGCTCATGAGTTGGGTGCGATCGCCCGTAATATCTTTGGCAGCGATCGATAATTTTAATTTAACAGGCTTTT
>CAYXWE010000168.1:0-7245 GCA_964468145.1 uncultured Pleurocapsa sp. | reverse complement strand
CCTCAATTCTACGTTCGTACAACTGACGTAACTGGTACTATCACTGACTACACTGCTGATGATGGCAGCGCAGTAGAAATGGTAATGCCTGGCGATCGCATTAAAATGAATGTAGAACTAATCAACCCCATCGCGATCGAGCAAGGAATGCGCTTTGCAATTCGCGAAGGTGGTCGTACTATTGGTGCTGGTGTAGTTTCTAAAATCATCAAGTAGTCCGTAGGACAACCAACATAGAACGTACAAATTGACTATGAGAGTGGACTTTGCAGTCAAACTTAATTGGCGATCGCGGTCTACTCTCTTGGTTTGTGTGAGAGAATATACGAAGCATTAAACTAGATGATGGGTTTAAAATGCTCGTATTCGATATAGATTCAGTTAAACTCCGTACCTTGACAACTAAGAAATAAGCAACATGGCAACGATTCAACAGCAAAAAATACGTATTCGCCTCAAAGCCTTCGACCAACGTCTATTAGATACCTCTTGTGAGAAAATTGTCGATACAGCTAACAGAACCAACGCTTCGGCAGTAGGGCCAATTCCCCTACCTACAAAAAGAAAAATTTATTGCGTTTTGCGATCGCCCCACGTAGACAAAGATTCTCGCGAACACTTTGAAACTCGCACTCACCGACGCATTATTGATATTTATAAGCCTTCTTCTAAAACTATTGATGCCCTGATGAAGTTAGATTTACCCGCTGGTGTTGATATTGAAGTTAAGCTTTAATATTTTACTAATATAAGAATTATTTTTTGCCCTGTGGATTTATTCTAGAGGGCAATATTTTTTATTCGTTTTATGAAACCAAATCTTTTTGATTAGTCACGGAAAAAAGTGACTGATATTGCGATATTTTAAAATAGTTGCCAGAGAAACTAAACGATCGGATCGTCAATCAAAACCGAACCCGCGAACCGCAGATTATTTTCCATCTTTTTTCAATTTATTGAGAATGCGATCTCTTCAAACTATCGAAAAATGAATTTCCTTAATAATTTGTTATGTGTACAAATGTAACGATAATTTCATATTGATTTGACAATATGGCAATTTAATAGATTCAAAGCAGACTAGCACTATAATACTAAAAACCCAAACAGAGACATTTTCGATCGCCTTATTTCTTAAACATTAGTTAGATCGAGCAACAAATACGTTATGCAGAAAAATCCGCTAAAGTAGGAATAAGTCAGCAACATTTAATAACCATAGCTAGAAACAAGTTTTAGATGGCATCTCCTTCAATCGCAGTCAGAGAACTACCCCTATTCCCCCTTCCTGAAGTAGTTTTATTCCCCAGCCGTCCCCTACCCCTTCATATATTTGAGTATCGTTACAGAATCATGATGAATACGATTCTGGAAAACGATCGCCGTTTTGGGGTGTTATCCATAGATCCGACTACAGGAAAAATTGCTGAATATGGCTGCTGTGCCGAGATTTTGCACTTTCAGAGGCTACCAGACGATCGCATGAAAATGCTGACCTTTGGGCAACAAAGATTTCGCGTCTTAGAATATGTTAGAGAAAAGCCTTATCGCGTTGGTTTGGTAGAGTGGATTGAAGACAAACCGCCCGCAGAAGACCTTAATCCTATTGCTACTGAGGTAGAAGATCTGTTGCGCGATGTTGTTCGTCTATCTGCTAAATTAACTAGTCAAAAAATTGAGCTTCCCGAAGATTTGCCCAATTCCCCTACAGAGTTATCTTATTGGGTAGCAAGTAACTTATATGGGGTAGCATCAGAACAACAGGCATTATTGGAAATGCAAGATACTCTAGAGCGTTTACAACGAGAACAAGAGATTCTTAATTCTACTCGCAATCATTTGGCAGCACGTACTGCACTCAAAGATGCTTTGGATGATTAGATAACATTCTCAAGTAAGATTTTTGTAGCAAGGTAATAGACAATAAGTTTTGACAGAATAACGCAATCTCTGAGATCCTTATAGTATGAAAGTTCTGATAACAGGATTTAAACCCAATGATGATAGTTTAAATGCTTCTGAATTGGTAGTAAATTCTTTGCGCGATTGCCCTCCTGCAAAAATTGATAAGTACATTTCCTTCATCGATTTCAAAATACTTCCAGGAAACACTAAGATACTCGGACAAACTATAGAAGATATTCTTAAATCTAGTATGCCCGATCTTTGTTTAGGTATCGGTCAAGCTCGCGGATACAATCGTATTGCTATCGAGCGAATGGCTAAAAATATCAAATATTTTGTAAGTTTAGATCGAATGGGCAATGCACCAAAAGGAGAATCTGTCATTTCCAATGCTCCAGCAGCATACTTTAACTCTTTATTAGATTTCGATGGCATCATACCGTTACTTGAGAGTTTAAACATTCCTTCTCGAATATCGAATGACTGTGGTACGCATTTATGCAATCAGTCTTTTTACAATTTTCTTCACTGGAAAAATAGCTATAAAAAAAATGCGAAAGTAGGTTTTATTCATGCCGATAGAAATGTCTTGTCAAGCTATAGCAGCTATTGTTGAGAAGCAGATTCAACTTATTGGTTAAATTTGCACCATTAGTTTGCTATTTTATTGATATCAAGCTGAGTGTAGTTGCCAAAAATTTTTAGAACTTCAGTACATTGGGATAACTCTGTCAAAGCTTCTTTTATTTGGGCGTTTTGAGAATTACCTTCGAGGTCGATTAAAAAAATATATTCTCCAAGGGAACGTTTGCTAGGACGCGATTCTATCTTGCTCAAATTAATATCTCTACGAGCAAATATTTCTAATGCCTTCATCAAAGCTCCTGGGGCATTTTGAGCAAAACTAAAACACAGAGAGAGATGAGTACCAAAATTGCTGCGCTGGCAGCTTACAATCCAAAAGCGGGTGCAGTTATCGGGACTATCTTTAATATCGGGTTTTAACAACGGCACTTGATAAAGCTCTGCTGCTCTAGGAGCAGAAACGGCTGCTGCAGTACGGTCTTCTTTTAAAAACTCAATTCCCTCGGTAGTAGATTTGGTAGGAATTAGTTGAACCTGGGGCAGAAAATTTTCTAGCCATTTTTGGCATTGAGCTAAAGCTTGAGGATGGGAATATACGGTTTCGATCTGTTCTAGGGAAGCTGCATAAGATAGCAAGCCATGAAAAATAGGAAGAGTCAATTCTTGATGCACCTGTAGGTTATCCGTCTGCCATAGAGTATCTAAAACGACCGTAACGCTACCTTCGATGGAATTTTCAATTGGTACTACTGCGCGATCGATTTTTCCTTTAGCGACAGATTGCAAAGCAAGAGCAATACTAGGATAAGGGCAAAGAGTAGATTCAAGCTGGCGATCGCCCTTGAGCCAGTCTGCATAAGCCACAGCAGCGGTTTCGGAGTTAGTTCCTGTCGGACCTAGATAAGCAAGAGAAAGAGCCATGGAAATTATATTTTTGAGATAAAGAACTTTAGCAAAAGTATTATTTTTTTACATATATAGAGTTTGGTCACAAAATGTAACCTAAGATTAATAAATAGCAAACAATCTCAGTAGTTCTACTTATGTACCTTAGTTTCAGCGCATCAGAATCAGTCCAGATATCCGTTCCCAACGAAGAAACGCCAATTAAACATTATTTGCGTCAACCCAGAAGGCTGGTTAATGCGATCGCCGATCCGCAACTCATGAAGCAAAAATCGGATGATTTGTATGAATTAAAGATGCGACCGATTAATTTTATGGAAATCTATCACTTCCAGCCAATTGTACTACTCAAAGTGTGGTCTGGTTCTAATGGCAGCGTATATTTGCAGTCGGAGGGCTGTAAAATTGAAGGAATCGACTATATTAATAAACGTTTTTCTCTGAAATTGAAGGGTGTTTTATATCCTCACGAATCTGCAGGACATACAACTCTAGAAGGTCAGGCGGATCTAGAAGTAGGAGTGGAGTTACCTACAGCATTGATGTTTACTCCCAAACCATTTCTAGAAAGAGCGGGAAATCGATTGCTCAAAAGCGTTTTGGGCAGAATCAAAAATAAGCTGACTACTCAATTGATTCAAGATTATCGGACTTGGGCATCTCAAGCAACTCAGTCACCAACAAAATCCCCGTCCAAATTATCATCCGATTTAGGATTCTAAATTTTAAGTTAAAACTGCTTTGATTGTTTTAGCTCAATAGAAATATGCTTATCAATTACATTTATTGACAAAAGAAAAAGGTTTTGGGAGTCTTGCCGTGTTTCGACCCCAAAACCTTTCTCTCTTACACTTACTCCTCACACACAATTAATAGTTTATAGCTCCTCCTAGATTTGCGTGTGATTTTAGTGCCAGTTTATATATCGTCATAATATAGAAAGCGTAATACACGTAGGTTGCAGCTATTAATTGATAGCAGAAGGTTCTTGCTCCTTCGTTTCAAAAAATGTCTTCAGAATGCTTTGGGCCATTTGAGGACTACTTATACCCAAACTAGCTTTAGATTGGTCGGGAGTAGCGTGATCCACGAGGATGTCGGGTACGCCAAAGCGTTTTACTGGGACAAGAATATTCTCTTCTTGGAGAGCTTCTAGTACTGCCGAACCAAAGCCACCCATGAGACAGCCTTCTTCCATAGTTACAACCTTCCCGATACGTTTAGCTAAAGGAGCAATTAACTCCATATCTAAAGGCTTAACAAAGCGGGCATTAACTACTGTTGCTTCGATACCATGTTCGCTTAAAATTTCTGCTACCTGTAAGGCAGGATATACCTGAGTGCCATAACCAACTAACAACAGATCGTCACCATGACGCAGAATTTCTCCTTTGCCGATTTCAATAGCTTCCCAACCTTCTTCCATTAAAGGTACGCCTACACCATTACCACGAGGGTAACGCATGGCGATCGCGCCATCGCGGTAATTGATGCCCGTTACTACCATCTGCTGTAATTCCGCTTCATCTTTAGGTGCCATAATCACAATATTAGGAATACAGCGTAGATAAGCAATATCGTACATCCCCTGGTGAGTAGGGCCATCTGCACCGACTATTCCCGCCCGATCTAGACAGAAAAATACAGGTAACTTTTGAATACAGATATCATGAATAATCTGATCGTAAGCCCGCTGTAAAAAAGTTGAATAGATCGCAGCTACGGGTTTCATTCCTTGGCAAGCCATACCTGCTGCGAGAGTAACCGCGTGTTGTTCTGCTATCCCTACATCAATATATTGCTTGGGTAGCTTACGCTGCAGCATATCCAAACCCGTACCCGTTGCCATGGCAGCGGTAATACCAACAATTTTAGGATCGTTTTCTGCCAAGGTAGTTAAAGTATGAGCAAATACTTTACAGTACTTCGGAGGTTTGGGCTTAGTTGCGGGAATAGCCTTGCCTGTAGCTAGATTAAAAGGACTTTGAGCGTGATAGCCTACCCGATCTTTTTCGGCGATCGCATATCCTTTGCCCTTGACTGTTGCCACATGAACTAATACTGGGCCTGGTACTTTGTGTGCTTGCTTGAAGGTATAAATTAATTCTTCAAGGTTATGACCGTCAACAGGGCCAAAATATTTAAAGCCCAATTCTTCAATTACCGCACCTACTTTTGGTACTGCTAGGCGTTTCATTCCCTCTTTAACTCGTTCCATTTCAGGAGTCAAAGATTCCCCCACAAAAGGTAGCTGTTTAAACTGTTCTTCTAAGTTATCGGAAATAAACTGTACTGGGTCAGATAGGCGAACTTTGTTAAGGTAGCGAGAAATAGCCCCTACATTGGGAGAAATAGACATTTCGTTGTCGTTTAACACCACCATCAAGCTAGTCTTAGGTAAATGTCCTGCATGATTAATCGCCTCTAGTGCCATTCCTCCTGTCAAAGCACCATCACCAATAACTGCCACACATTTAAAATCTTCACCCCTAGCATCTCTTGCCATTGCCATGCCTAATGCTGCTGAGATACTAGTAGAGGCGTGTCCCGCACCAAAGTGATCGAACTTGTTTTCGCTTCTTTTCAGATAGCCCGCTACACCATCTTTTTGGCGTAGAGTATTGAACTTGCTATATCTACCTGTAAGTAGTTTGTGGGGATAAGCCTGATGTCCGACATCCCAAATGACTTTATCCCGTTCTAAATCTAAAGTTTGATACAGAGCAATAGTTAATTCCACAACGCCTAGTCCTGGCCCTAAATGACCTCCACTAGTGGCGACGGTTTCTAAATGTTTTTCTCTTATTTGGCGGGCGATGTCCTCTAGTTGACGGATCGATAAGCCGTGCAACTGATTTGGGTGAGTTATTTCGCTTAAATGCATACTGCCGTGTTCTCTAATAACAGATTATTTATGTTCTTGCTTTCGTCAATTATCCTACTTTCTTTGTACAGAAGGTAAAAATTGGATACTTTTCTCAAACCTTTGATTATAGAATATGCTTTTTCCTGCTTTTCTGGCGAATCTCGATCGCAGCTTAGTTTGTAGTTCCAAGTTTAAACTGGCGATCGTTGTACTAAAATTAATAACTTGAAATTATGTCTTATAGCTGGAATTATTTAGATAAATATTCTGCGGATATCGATCGCGAATTGGAAGAATTAAAACAACGTGGATTAAATCAACATCTTCAATTTGATTCTAGTAATAATATCGAAAAGATTTTAGAAGAGTTAAATAATTTAATCGGTCTAGAACAATTAAAGTCAGAAATCAATAATTTAATCAACTTTCTCAAAATTCAACAAAAAAGAATTGAATGTGGATTGCCCAAAGTACCCATTACTCTACATTTAGTATTTTGTGGTTCTCCTGGTACGGGAAAAACTACTGTTGCTCGTTTGATTGGTAAAATCTATCAAGAACTAGGCATTCTCAAAAAAGGTCACTGTATAGAAACAGATCGTTCGGGATTAGTCGCCCAATACATTGGACATACCGCCAAAAAGACAGACGAATTAATCCAGTCTGCTTTAGATGGGGTGTTGTTTATCGACGAGGCTTATACCCTCAAACCCAAAGATGGGGGCAAAGATTTTGGACAAGAAGCGATCGATACCTTGCTCAAAAGAATGGAAGATTACCGCGATCGCCTTGTAGTTATTGTAGCGGGTTATCCCGATGAGATGTCTCGTTTTATTGATTCTAATCCTGGTTTGCAATCGAGATTTACGCGCTATTTCACTTTTGAGGATTATCAGCCTGAAGAATTATCGGCTATCTTTCTCAAAATTTGCCAGTCTCATCGTTACCAACTCGATCGAGCAGCTAAATCCGCTTTATTAAAT
>CAYXWE010000167.1:0-7247 GCA_964468145.1 uncultured Pleurocapsa sp. | reverse complement strand
AACGAAGCAACAAAGTTTTCAGCCAATCCCGAACTCACTCATTATTAATTTGTCTGACTATTCGATCGAAGTACCAATTTAATAAAGGAGAAATCAGACTGTGTAGGCGATTTACAATTGTTAGTTCCATTCCTGGAGCGATCGCAAAACGTCTTTTTTCAATTCCTTTAACTATTTCTTCCGCTACTGCTGTTGCTGTCCAAACCTTGGCGGTGGCGGTTATTTTTTTGGTTTCGGCTGGTTTGATTTTGTTTTCTGCTGCTAGCTGGGGTGTGTCGGTGTCGGGAGGATAAATAATTGTCACCCCAATTCCCTTGGGTTTTAATTCTCCTCGTAAAGACTCTGCTAGCCCTCTCAAAGCGAACTTGGGAGGACAATAGGCACTATAGCCATAAAGACCAATTAGACCCGCACCAGAGGAAATTAGGGCAATATTCCCCCGTCCAGCTTTTTCCATTGCTGGTAACACTGCACGTATGGCATATAGCGTCCCAAAATAATCGATCGCCATGGTTTGTTCAAAAATCTCTACAGAAATTTCGCTGAAATAACCAGGATGAGCGATTCCTGCAGAAGTAACTAACAGTTGGGGCGTACCTAAAGCTGCGATCGCATTATTGATGGCTGCCGTTATTTCTGATTGCTGCGATACATCCGCGCTATAAATTAAAACATCTATTCCCGATCGATCTGCGACTTCTTTTATTTCCTGTCGAGCGGATTCTAGTTTAGGGCGATCGCGAGCAATCAAAGATACACTTATCCCTCGTCGCACCAACAGTTTGGCAACCGCTTTACCAATACCACTAGAGCCACCCGTAATGATTGCGTGTTTCATCTGTTTCCTGCCAGGAAAACTCCAGGATAATATAAAACGGTGCTATCGACTTTATCAGGAAAGGATAGCACCATTTTTTGATGTTCATAATCAGATTTGATTGCGCTCTCTGTTATTTGTACTGTCAGCAATTAGCCAATACTCAGAGAGCGATCGATCGATTTTTTGTAGGCGATCGCCGCTTTTATGGCATCGGAGTAAGACATATTTTTGTCCAAAGATTCCTCAATAGATTTACAGGCTTCGTAGCTACCGATAGTTGCCAGTAGACGACCTTGGAGGTAGATTCCCCATCTTTGATTGGCTACTTCTTGAAAATGATATCCTCTTTCTGCTTGGCTTCGATGTGGCTTCGATCTATAGATAGTGTTTGACATAATTGCGAATATGATGTACCAGTATTGCCCACATTCTAATTGCGATAAGTAGTTATACTCATCTGCCTTTAGTCTGATTCGCTTTTAGTCAATTATAGTCATTCTAGACTCCAGAGGGACGCTATAGCGAGCGTCCCTCTGGAGTCTGGTTTAAATTAATTAAAATTTAACCTATAGTAGTTCGAGCCAGTCTAAGCAGTTTCCCACATATCTTTAATTTTGCCTGGTAAAAACTCACCAACCTGCTTTTGAACATCGTTAGATAATTCTTCTTTGGTAGCAGAAAATACTGCTTTAACCACTTTTTCGCCAGTTGTACCCCTTGGCATACCGCCTTCTTTTTCGATTCTACGGATAAAGGTATCCGCGTCAAATTCTAAAGCAGGACGTACTTTGCTCAACCAAGCTACGATCGGGTTATCATCTTTCCAGAGAGTGGAAATTTCATCCTGCAACCTTTTATTTTTTGCGCCATCTTCGATTTCATCGTGAAGTTCGGATGCTACTGCTTCGGAAGCTTCGTTAGACATTAAATCGCGCATAGTGCGATAAACAACATTAGTTAAGTCTCTAGCATCAAAAATATCGGGTAATTCTGCTTTTAGAGCTACTTCTTCGAGAAATGGTGTATATTTATCAACTATAGGTGTAGAAGCTCCTGACTGCAAAGCTTCGGGAGGATTTTCTTCCATACGCTTCAGCATTTTTTCTCCTTTGGGAGTTAATACTGCTCTTTTAAATTTGATTAGGTGAGGTAGAGGACCATCGGGCGCGCCAAAGGTATTGGCTACGCGAAAATCGACTTCTTCTTCTTCAATCAAGTCGGGGACATCTTCTTGGTTAGCGTAGGCGTTACCAGTAAAGTCCGCATCGATATATTGTTTTTGATTTAGATAGTCTAGATGACCTAGAAAGTCAGATATTGTAAGATTTCTTCCTGTAAAATCTGTAGAGTTAAAATCAATTGAGTGCTTGCCGTTACCATCTCCTTTATTAATTTTGTCGAGGAGGATGTACATAACGTCATCTTTAAGAGCTATAGGCATATATTTATTATCTCCGTTTCTTACAAAGAAGATCCTAAATAATATTAAGAGTTATATACATCTACTTTTAGGATAGTGTTTGGGATAGTGGGAAGATACAACTATTGATAGTTATGTTGAAGCCAAAACTATGAGAGTAAAAAGAAAAAGCGATCGCCCGAACTAAAAAGCGATCGCTTTAATCCCTAACTAAAATTTTCAAGATGATGAGCTTAAACAAAAACTAGATCGGCAGCCTCAAATCCACTACCAATCAAGGCAATAAATTCATCAAAAGCTAAATCAAAAGCACCATCGCCATCATTATCTAGAGCGATCGCAACATTGTTACCTTCATCATTAACCAAGATAGAGTAGTCTTCGATGCTACCAGCAAGCTGAATGGTATCTTCTCCAGAAACAAAGTTGGTAATTTCTACAAAGTCATCAAAACCAGATGAACTGTACAATACACCAGTTTCATCCCCTAAGATAAAGGTATCTTCTCCCTCTGCACCAGTTAAAGTATCTTGTCCACCAACACCATCAGTTCCAGATAAACCATCTACATTAAACTGGAAGATTTGACCGCCTTGATCGCCTTGACGCTCTTCAATAACGCCATCAGATTCTCCACGGTGCTGAACTACGCCGATCAGCGTCTGCTCGTCTAAAGAAAATTGCTCGATGATTTCTTGTGCGCCAGTTCCAGCAAGTTCTTCTGGAGTGTAGAAACTGCCGTCTTCTTTAGTCTGTACCAGGTGAGTTACGTTCCAAGAACCAGAAAACTCCGAGCTAGTCGCCCGCGTAAAGGTATCGGGAATTGCTGATACTTCGGCGATCGCCCGAGGATTGAGTTCGCCACCAGCCGATGCCAAGAAGTAGCCTGTACCTTCTTCTCTCAACTGTAAAGTCTCCGAATCGATGGGTAAGACGTATTTCCGCTCGCCGTAGTCGTTACCCGAGTCCTCATCTACAACTAGATAGTCGCCTTCAGATGTCTTGATCCATTGCAGACCATCAGGTTGATCCATCCGAGCTTCTTCAACTTCCAAATGAGTTTCGTGAGTCAGGGTACCATCGGGGTTGTTTGGTCCAATGTGACCTTTACCTTTGCCACCAGTCTCTAGGGTAAGCTCGCCATCGACACCAGCTAAGATGCGAGTAACATCTGCCGACAGGTAATCAGGCAAACCATCACCGTCGGCATCGTTGTTTTCCAGTTCATTTTCGATATTCACAAAATCAATACCTAACTGCGCGCTGGGTACGGTCAGATTTTGGATGTAACGATGCTTAGTGATATCTGGATCGACTGCTGGGTGTTCGGTTTTGCTGTCGCCGTTGAAGAAGGTGTAGCCTTCTGGCTGTTCGTTGGCTTCAACCGTTCCATCATCTAGGGTGTCCCCATCTTGTTCCCACAAGAACACTTCGGTTTCATTAGCATTCTCAGGAGTATCGAAGCCATCCCACTGATAGCTAGTAGGTGTATAGCGCACGCTAAAGTTTTCGGGCGCGTCTTCATCAGTGGCATATTCATCCAGCATGAAGGCATCGGCATCTATTTCCTCAATTCCCAGTTCGGCGAGGGTTTCGTTGGCTGCTGCCATCCCGTATATTTGACCGTAGAGCAGACCATTACGACCCAAGAAAGAATCGCGATCGCTAGCATCTTTAGTTAAGGGATTGCCTTGAGCATCTACACCTTTCTTACCAATATAGATTTTCATTGGTGCTGGCTCGACCTCAAGGTTATAACCTGCTACTACAAGTACAACATAGTCCTCGTGACCAGAGTTGATCGGTAGCAGTTTTTCATAACCAGACTGACCCAAGGCAGGTACAGTGTAAGCCGTCTCGTTTTCGACATCTACCACCATGGAGGCAAGACCCATAGTTTCGGTAAAGAAATCCGCTCCTGGGGAAAGACGCGCTTCTTCTTCAGTCATGCCCGCAGCTAAAGCAGCTTCCTCATACAGTTCTCCTATGTTCCACTCTTCGCCCATCAGCCACAGGTTATCTTCAAAGCCGATGCCTTCACCGTATTTGTGTGCCTGCTCGTAGTAAGCACCGCAGAAAGAATGGAAAAACCAGTCAGCAAAAGAAAGCTGTTGGTCTTCATTAAACTCAACTACAGTTCCGTCCGCCAGGGTTTGATTACCCCACTTAGCCCCTAAGTCAGCCGTGTCAAGATTCTTACCTGTTACTTCTTCACCAAAAACGTTGTAAACAGTGCTGAATAATTGTCCCGATCCTTCAACTATTTCACTAGCAGGACTATCGTTATTGAGAAAATCTGCAAATCCAGCGCGATCGTAGTCGATGGTGTGAATGTGAGAACCCGTAAAGGTCGCCCCGCTTTCCATCACCCAAGGGTAAGTCTCACCTTCAGAACTAGTTAGAGTTGCGTAGGACTCGGACTGATATGCCACGCGCACGGTGTCTTCATCTAGTAGCCAAGCTGCCTGACCGTCTGGATAGCCTGTCAGAGCAAGACCATTACTAGGGTCGATCTCGCCCACAGTTGCCAGAGCTTTAAAATTACCATAAGGAAAATCAGTATCGCCACTTTCGCCATCCTGAAGATCTTCGGGTTCGTAAGAACTACCCGCTTGAGGAATTAGGGCAGTAGTTTCGCCAATGGTAATTTCGGGTTCAATGGCAGAAGCATCAACGCGAGTATCACCAACATCTGCACCAGCTAATTCTTCAGCCCCTAAAGCTTCAGCAAATTCAGGTGCTACCAATAAATCGGCATCAGCAATTTCTAAGGACTCAGCATCAGCACTAACGCTACTAGGAGTGCCGACATCAAACAAAATTTCTAGCTCCAGATCGTCTTCAGTGGTATCAGCCACAAAAAAGCCACTGGTTGTTTCGGAGACTCTCTCTGGAGCGTAAGCGATCGAGAAATCGCCTACAGTAACTTCAGCATCATCTAAACCCAGAGTAATTGTTCCTGAATGTTTAATCGAACCGCTTACTGGGGCGAAAGGATCGACTTTATAGGTGAAATAAGTACCATCTTCAACAGGAAAACCTACTTGGAAATCTTCGGAGAAAGCTTCTCCTTCACTATCTGCTTCAACTAAGGTGATTCCTGCTGCTGATTCTAATAAAGGCAGATCCAGAAAAACACTAGTAGTTCCTGAATCGACTTGAGCTAAAGTAGTTTTTGATTGGGGAGTAATTTCTGTCTCTGTTTCAGGAATAGCGTCGCCATTTGCTTCTGTTTCGGGACTGATTTCAATATTGCCTTCTGCTGCTACTTCTGATTCGGGAACAGCGTCGCCTATTTCTGTTTGAGGTATAGTAGTTTCTGCTTCAGTGTTAGATATAGATGTATTGGTCAAAGGACTACCTCCTAAAGTAGAGTCTAAATTTAAAGGTTGTTCGAGGTCGATTAAAATCACTTCGTTGTTGTCAATATCGCCTTCTCTGCCTTGAGAAAAGGGATAGTTGTTGTCGTTTGCTACTAAAATGGTGTCTTCATCAATAACGACTACGTCTTCGATGGTGACGAAGGGCATACTGTAGCTAGTCTCACCATCGCCGTTAAGATCGTCTGGATCGGGAATATTAAGCAGATCTACTACTTCTTGCTTAGAAACAAAACCGTCTTCATTTACTCTAGATAAATCGATGCGAAAGATTTTTTTGAATTCTGCTTCTTCTCCCTGATTGTTGTCCCTCTCGATAACCAAAAACTCGCGATCGTTAATGGGAGTAAAATCGCCAATAGGATTACCATCAGTAGTAGGATAGTAGCCAGAAAAGCCTGTAAAAGAACTAGTGGCAACATCAAACTGATAAATACGCAGGGCGTTTTCAGGATCTCCATTAACTGTCCCTTCTAGTAATGGATAAAGAACAGTGCGATCTGGGCTAAATGCCATCCCTTCAAAACCGCGAGATCCTGCTAGGTTGGGTAAAGCATCACCTAAGTCTGGATTTTGGGGCGATCGAACAAATTCAGCGGTAATGGAATCAACAACGGCCACTCCAGTAGCGGGAAAGTCGGTAAAGAAACCATCTACACCCACTTCTACCAGTTGTACGATTTCTGATTCTGGAGTTTGAGGCGTACCATCGGCTTCTAGGGTTAAGAATCTCTCTTCGTTGCGGTGGGTATAAGGATGTACTTGCAAACCCGCATCATGAGCGTAGTCTACAAGAGGAAATACTTCCCCAGTTAACTGAGTAGTAATTTCTGCCTCGCCATCACCATCGCCGTCTACAGGTTCGTCTAGTTCTTCTCGGAGTAAAATATTATTCTTCCAAGGACCTAAACCACTAGCATAGCTGCTAATAATTTGAATAGCTTCGGGATTAGCAAAGTCGCCATAGGTAATTTCTAAAGCTGCTTCTGGATTATAGCTACCATCTTCGCTAATGATGCCTAAAGCAGTTAGTAACTCTTCCCCATAGGTTGCGATCGCATTTTCTTGAGTAAATGCTTCATTGCTAAAGTTGGCAATAAAATCATAAGGTACGGAAAAACCACCGCCACCTTCGTTAATAAAGTCTCCCTCTGTATCGCCAAATAGCTGTACTAAAGGAATATCCCCCAAACCTAACTCTGTTAAGGTGCTGTTTAGTTCGATAAGATTACTAACTTCAAAAGACTGGATAAAAATTCGACTAGGATCGGTAAAACCAGTATCCTGTAGAGTCTGGACTAAAGGTTCTTCTAAAGATAGTCCTTGTTCGTCAAAAAAAGTTGGATGCTTGGTTTCGGGATAGATTCCTACCTTAACTCCCGTTTCTGCTTCGGTTTCTTGGACGAGTTGAATTACCTCTTCTAAAGTAGGAATTTTAAAAGCTTCGTTAAACTCTTGCGAGCGAAAATCGCGAGACTGTACCGCACGCAACATTTTAATTTCTTCGAGGGTAAAGTCTTCCGCAAAATACGCCGTTACCTCTTCTCCATCAAGAATTTTGGTAGACATCCGATCTTCGCCAAATACTTCCGCAACGTTGGTGGTATCATCTAACATTGGTTCGTGA
>CAYXWE010000166.1:0-7258 GCA_964468145.1 uncultured Pleurocapsa sp. | reverse complement strand
GGAATTGCAAAAAGAACTGGCTGCTGTTGCTACTTAAAGTTGATGATACTAAAGGAGAATTAAAATAAGACAGCTTAAGATTTTCATAAATTAAATCCACTGCTTCTCTAAAGGGCAATGATTCGATTACTTTCTTAATTGGAATAACTTTATTTGTCTGGGATGTTGTCAACCGAAGCTGAGAAAAAGCACTACTAGAAGATGAAGTTGACAATCCAGGAATTGTACCCAAAATAGGATAATTAGTTTTGCCCTCAATCTCTTTGGGCGTAATAATCTTCTCGTCAGTTAGATCCTTAGTAAAAGCAGCAACTCCCCCCAAAAAAGTAGCAATAACGGCACTGATTAATAAATCTCTAGTGGTGTTAGGAGCAATTTGTAATCCATACTGAGGAGGTTCGATAACTTGCCAGTTATGACCGCCACGACTTAGTTCTATCTCTAACTCTTGTTTCGCCTGCAAAAGCCGTTGTAGAGCCTGTCGCTTTATTTCAGATTCTTGAGACAAACTTTTATACTGAGAAATTAGTTGGGGAAATTCAACTAGTCTTTGCTTTAGTTCCGCTTCAGTTTGTGCCAAACTGATTTCTCGCTGACGAATCCCTGCAAGCTGGACTTGAGAATCTTTGAGTACTTCAGTAATTTGAGTATCGCTATCGACTAGCTGTCCCTGTTTTTGCAAAGATTCTAAATCTTTACTAAAGTCCGCTGGGAGATTGCCCAAAACTCTTTCTGCTTCGGTGTAGAGTAAATCTGTTAGACTGTTTTTCTCCTCGATCGCGCTTTGTAATGATGGATTATTGGGGGTTAGCTTTGTCTGCTTGGTGGCAATATCCTGCTCTATTGCCTGTAAATCGTTTAATATCTTTTGATATCGAAGCGATTG
Source organism: uncultured Pleurocapsa sp. (assembly GCA_964468145.1). Lineage (GTDB taxonomy): Bacteria > Cyanobacteriota > Cyanobacteriia > Cyanobacteriales > Xenococcaceae > Waterburya. The sequence goes on along the minus strand of CAYXWE010000166.1, from coordinate 6,372 downwards.
ACTCAGACGGGAGAAAGCTAAAGAGTTAGCAGGAGAAACTCCTAACTGTTCTTGCATTTTTTCCACATTGCCAGCAATCTGACTCTGTTGAGCTTGTAAGGCTTTTCTTTCTCGGCTGATTTGCCTAATATTTTCTTTAATAGAGGTTGCTTCTGCTTCTGGAGATACCAAATTATTTTCTTGGGTAAGCCCCGTGAGAGCTTCTTCAGCCCGAACTAATTCTGCTCTTGCTTGAGGTATTCGCTTTTCGATAAAAGTTATCGCATCTCGCAAACGCTTTTCCTGCTGTTCGAGATTATAATCGAGATAAACTTCTTGAATTGCTTCTAAAACTCTTTTGGTTTCTGCAGGATTGCTGCCAACATAATCCACCTGAATAATTTTAGTAGCATTGACTTGTTTAGAACTTGCTTGTTCGTCAGCAACCTGATACACGGCTATAGCAGAGCTTAAATATTGAGTAGCTTCTTCTACTGATGTTTCTGAATTAGCCATCCCTAGCTTCTCTACTACTCTTTTTAAAATTTCTGAGCTTTTTAATACTTTGATTTGAGTTGCGTAATCGACTTCTATATTTGTATCTGTAAATTCTTGTTCTAAATAGCGATTATTATTTCTACCGTTATTTTCCTTAGTTTGATAATTAGATTCGGCTAAAATCTGTATATAGCTCTGATATATAGGGGTTTTTGCCAAAGAAATAGGAATGGCGATCGCCAATACCCCAGTAAAAACTCCTAAAAACCAGAAACGACGATGCCACAGCTTGGCAAATAAATCCCCATAACCCAAATCGTTTGACGAATCAAACTCCAGATTGTTCTCATTCATACTTCTACCTTCGATTGTAAGACTCGCTCGTCTTTAAAGTGTTTTTGGTTAATAGTCAATTTATCTAAAACTGACTGACCGCAAAACTCACGAATAACTTCTACTATCTGTCGGAAAAACACCGATTCGGAAAAATTATCGATCGCGTGTTTGCGAATTGCTCCATAGTTCCACTCCCGATTTTCCATTTCTTTAACTGCTAGCTGCAAACCTTCTGGTGTTTGAGGCTTAAACAAAATTCCCGTTTTGCCAGGAACTTGGGTATCGAGAGCACCACCAGCTCCATAGGCTATTACAGGCGTTCCGCTAGCATTTGCTTCTATTGGAACTAAGCCATAATCTTCTAAAGCAGTGACGATTACTGCTTTAGCTTTTGCCATCAGGTGAGTGCGCCATTGGTCATCTACATAACCCAAGAATTTGATGTTGCTCAAAGCACTCTTCTCAAGACGCTTCCTTTCTGGCCCGTCGCCGATAATAATTAGAGGCAATCCCAACCAGTTGAAAGTTTCTACTGCAATATCGAGCCTTTTGTAGCTGATCGTCCTCGATGAAATCAAATAATAATCTTCTTTTTTGTCGGAGAAGATAAACTTGTCAGTGTTAATCGGATAATTGATTGCTAGAGCTTTCCTATGGTAAATTTGCCGAACTCTTTCGGCAACGGTAGTAGAATTAGCTATGTATAAATCTGGTTCTTTGGCATACTGCAAATCCTGTTGTCGCATGGATTGGAGTATTTGTTCGATTAAGGGTGAAAGCTTTCTGATACCGGTATACTCTTGGAGATAAGTCCGCGTATCCCACAAAAAGCGAGTAACGTTGTGGCAAAAGCAGATGTGCATCGCCCCTGGCTTCTTTTTGACACCCTTGGCAAAACTAGAGGTACTAGTGAGTATTAGGTCATATTCCTGTAAGTCTAAGGAGCGAAAAGCTGAATAATAGACGGGAGCGAAAAGACGAAAACTCTTTTTAGTACCAGGTAAATTCTGGAGAAAAGTTGTATTTATCGAGCGACCATCAAAATCTACAGTATTATTGGGGTCGTAAACGGAAGAATATATATCAGCTTGGGGGAAGAAACTGCACAGCAGTTTAAAAACTCTTTCTGCGCCACCGCGCTGAGTCAAATAGTCATGTATTAAAGCTACCTTCATTTATTTTGATACCGTAGTGAGATTTCGATCTAACTCTTACCTCTGCATTTGGTTTGTATGCCTAGATTAGAGATGCAATTATAGAAAAAAGAGTCATAAAGTTTTGTTATTTGGTTGATAGTCCTATATTTGGTAACCTCGCCATACATATATATATAAGGGACAATTCCTGCTAAGGATAATCAAAACTCTATTCCATAGATAAAAATTGATAGAAGTAGCGGTACTTATCTCTTATTTACCTAACTGCAGTTATCCAATTTTCCCTAAGCCAAGAGGATGTGCATTACTATACTTAAGTAGTTATACGTACTTACAGGTACAAGTATAGATTGAACCGCTAGGATAATAAATCTCTTTGAGGTGAGTTAAAAGTAACTTAAAAGTAATCTTTAAGGAGCAAGGGCAGTTAAATAGTTGAATTCAAACATTTTTCGATGAAAATTATACAAATAGGTCTAGAATGGTTTCCCGAACAAGGAGGAGGACTCGATCGCTATTATTATGATTGCGTTCGATATTTACCCTCCGTAGGAGTAGATTTACGAGGTATGGTTGCAGCTTCTACTGCCGTTGCCCAAAATACTGAGAGAAAAGTAATCGGTTTTGCCTTGCCCGAGTCTTCGATCTTAGAACGTTGGCGGGGGATAAGACAGACTTTTGGGGAACTGACCCAAAAACATTCAGCAGAGCTAGTTGTTTCCCATTTTGCCTTTTATACCTTTCCTTTATTGAATACGATCGCACCTCGTCCTTTGGTTACCCATTTTCACGGTCCTTGGGCATTGGAAAGCAGTGTAGAAGCCAAAAAAAGTTTGGCTGTCAAAATTAAAAGATGGGTCGAAGGCACTGTTTATAGGCGATCGCAACAGTCGATTGTTTTGTCCCAATCTTTTCGCGAAATTTTACATCGAGAGTATCAAATACCCCTAGAAAAAATTAATGTCATCCCAGGAGGGGTAGATATAGATCGCTTCAATATCGATGTTTCTCCATCTGTCGCCCGCGAGCGATTGGACTGGGATTCCCAGCGAACGATAATTTTTTGCATTCGCCGATTGGCCAAACGCATGGGATTGGAAAATTTGGTCGCAGCGATGGTAGATGTTTGTGCGGTACGCCCAGATGCTTTGCTCTACATAGCGGGTAAGGGAGAATTGAGAGATACTCTACAGGCTCAAATTACTGAATTAAAATTAGACAATAATATCAAGCTTTTAGGATACGTTGCAGATGAAGACTTGCCCCTATGCTATCGTGCTGCTAATTTTTCTGTAGTGCCAACCGTTGCCTTAGAGGGGTTTGGTTTGATCGTTGTTGAATCCTTGGCTGCGGGAACTCCTGTCTTGGGAACTCCTATTGGTGGCATTCCCGAAATTTTACAACCTTTTTCTGAAGATTTAGTTTTGGCTGGATATCAACCCGAACAACTGGCTGCGGGAATTATCGAAGCGTTGTCTGGAAAGCGGGAATTGCCTACGAGTCAAGCTTGTTTGGATTATGTAAAAGCTAATTATGATTGGCAAGAGATCGCTCAAAGAATTAAGCAAGTATACCAAAAAGCGATCGACGATGGATAAATTAATTAAATAAAGATTCTCGTATTAATCGATAGGGTCTAAGAGTACGATATAAAAATGAAATTGATTTGGGTAAAGTAAATGGCAAAAACTCCCATTCTTTGGCAGTAGGAGTAAATAAAATATCTGCAAGATAAAATACTTGTTCGGATAATTTGTTTCTTAGTTTGAATCTAAAAGCAATTTTTTCGGTTTCCGTTAAAGGGCGATCGAAAATTCCCTGCTTGACTTTGCCTGCTAGGGCCACAATCTCTGGCTGTATTTCGATATTTTGTTTGGCAATTTCTGGAAGCTCTATTTTTAGAATATCTTCTACTAAAAATAGACCGAGACTCAACATACGTTCTACTTTCCATGCTTGGGCTTGAGAACTCACCAACTGCCAATCAATCTCTTGACTCGAACGAACAAATTCTGCCACATCGCAAATCCATTTTAGCTCCGACCAACAATGCTTAGAACCGTGAAAGCAAAGATACAGCAACATATCTTCTGGGGAAAACTGTTGGATGTCTGTATTAGCTAGAGTAATATAGCTGGGGTTGGCATTGAGATGTTCAAAATCTACAGGAAAAAAGCGATCTATTCTTCTTTCGGTGAGCGACCACTGTAAATCGATCGTAATCTTTTTCTGTGGATGGAATAGATTATATTTTTTCTGAGTCTCTTCTGACTCTAAAAATTGCTTGTATGCCATATAGGGACGTTTTTCTAATCCAGCAATGGGATCTGGCAGTTGATAACCCAGGTCAACCAGAATATCGACAACTTTGAGCGAATTTTGTTCTTCAATAAACAGATCTAGGTCGCAAAACTGTCGCAGAGCTAGTTCGCCATAAGCAGTGGCAGCTAAAGTAGGCCCTTTAAAACTAATCCCATCAATCCCATCTTTTGCTAAAGCTTTTAATATTTTGATTAATTCGGCAGTTAAGAGCAGATTGCGCTGAGTATTAGCTTGAAAATAACGAGCCAATTGAGCGAGAACTTCGGAGGGTAGGCGATCGCCAAACCCGCGATTGAGATTATAATAAACTAGAGGTAAGACACCTTGCTCTATAGCTATTTCTATTACCCGTTGCCAATCTAACTTTTGTTCGAGCAAAGTTTGTATTTGGTGGGTAGTGCGATCGTCTAATTCGGTACGAGCGCAGCACAATATTAGTTCTGTTTCTGGATTGGTAATAGGTAAAGTTGTTAAAGCCGATTTCGTGGCTGAAGTTTCCATCATATCTTTCGAGGGTATTTTTTAACGATAGTTTTGTGCTTGAGTTTCAAATAAACGAGCATAGCTTTGCTGTAGTTCGATTAATTCATCGTGAGTACCACTTTCTACAATTTCTCCGTTGTCCACGACATAAATTCGGTCTGCCATTTTTACCGTAGATAAACGATGAGTAATCAAAATCGCTGCCCGATCTTCGATTAATTCGCGGAATTTCTTAAAAATTTCATATTCGGCTTTGGGATCCATTGCGCTAGTCGGCTCGTCCAAAACGATAACCTGGGAATCTCTGACAAATGCTCTTGCCAAAGCAACCTTTTGCCACTGACCGATACTCAACTCTTCTCCAGTATCAAACAGCTTTCCTAGGATAGTATCATAGCCTTGGGGTAATTTTGTAATTACATCGTGGGCGCCAGAACGCATGGCTGCAGCAATAATACCGCTATCTTTGGCTTTTAAATCGACATTACCCAAGCGAATGTTTTCTTCGGCAGAAAAATGATATTTGGCATAGTCTTGAAAAATAACGCTGATTTGACGGCGTAAATCGGCAGTTTCAAACAATCGCAAATCTGCACCGTCAACTGTAATTTGACCGCTAGTAGGATCGTAGAGACGGCATAAAAGCTTAATCAATGTTGTTTTACCAGAGCCATTTTCTCCTACCAAAGCAATAGTTTCACCAGGTTTGATTGTTAAATTAATATTTTTTAGTGCTTGACGAGTAGAATCTGCATATTGAAAACTGACGTTATCAAAGACAATTCCTTGTTTTATGGGTTGAGGAATAACTTTGGGCTGTGGTGGATCGACTACTTTGGGTTTTAAGTCTAAAAATTCATAGAGATTAGCCAGAAACAAATTATCTTCATAAAGACCAGACAAGCTAACCAGGGTAGCTTTTAAGTTGGTTTGACCCCGTTGTAGAGCTTGATAATAAAGAACCAAATCCCCAAGCAACAAAATTCCTTGAATAGTTTGGTAAATAATAAAAGCAAAAACCGCGAAAATCATTATTCCTGTAAAAGCCTGAGCCAAGAAAAAAGAGAAAGAACGCTTAGTTGTAATATGTAGTTTTTCTTGGTAGAGCTTTTTTCTGATTTGGTCGTATTCGCTGCTAAACCAGTATCCCAGGTTGAATAGACGAGTTTCCTTTGCATACTGTTCGTTAGTTAGCATCCAACCTAGATAAGCAGATTGTCTTTCGAGTTGAGTGCGTCTGCGCTGCCAAGCATACATAGTCCGCGAAAATTCGACCCTGACAAAGACCGTGGGAATAGTTGCAATTAATAAAACGCCAATGATGCCCCAGTGCAAAGATATTAAAAGACCCACCATTGCCAAGGCCGAAATACAATTTTGTCCCAACTGTGCCAGACGATTGAGAATTTGGGGCGGTCTATAGGGTGCTTCTTGCTGCGCTCTTTGCAAGGCATCGTGATACTTAGCATTTTCGTAGTATTCTAAATCTGCTTCTACCGACTTGGCATGAATAATCCCCTGCATATAGTCTGTGACTTTTTGCGAATGTGCGGTATTTACCAATTCGTTGAGAGATTGGCAAAAACTACTAAAAATC
>CAYXWE010000165.1:0-7307 GCA_964468145.1 uncultured Pleurocapsa sp. | reverse complement strand
CCTTACATTACCAAAATAATCCTCAATCTCAACTAGTTGTCTTAGTGGGCAAGGCTCACGTCACCAATGGCTATGCCATACCCGATCGAGTCAGAAGACGGATCGAAGATAGATATTTTAAAGATGCGATCGAATTACTATAATTCTCCTGGTGCTAAAAACTAAAAAAAGCATTGAGATAAGCATTAACGATCGCATCCCCAAAGAATAAGCTTAGTGCGCCGCCTAGAGCCAAAAAAGGGCCAAAGGGCATGGGTTGTTTTTTGCCCAGAATACCTAAAGCGATCGCGCCACCGCCGATAACTGCTCCCAACCCACAGGCAACAAAGCTAGAAACAAGGACATATTTCCAGCCGATCCAAGCCCCAATAGTTGCCATGAGCTTGCCGTCTCCATCTCCCATAGCTTGCTGTCCGAGCATAATTGAACCTAATAGAGCAATTGTTTCTAGCAGCCAAATTCCCATTACCGCCCCACCAACACCAAACATTAGCTGGGTGGCTACTCCTTGCCCTTGTCCTAGCTGCCAGCCCCATATCCCTTGAAATACCAGCCCCAAGACTAATCCCGATTTAGTTAAGGGTGCGGGTAAAGTCATGGTGTCGAGATCGATTAAAGATAAAGACAATAACCAAGATAAAAAAGCCCAGTAGCCTAAGGTTTCCAGGCTATAGCCAAATCGCCAGAAAACTAACATAAAGATAATTCCCGTAACCGCCTCTACTGTGGGATAACGGCTAGATATGGCGGTTTTGCACCATCGACAACGCCCCCTCAACCACAACCAACCAAATACGGGAACATTTTCCGTTGCGCCTAAAGAATGCTCGCACTTAGGACAACGCGAAGGAGGATAAATCAAAGATATACCTGCAGGAATACGATATACAACCACATTCAAAAAGCTACCGATGCAAGCACCAAAGGTAAAAGCAAAAATAAATGCGATCGCACTTAGCAGCCTGTCCATAATTTAGTTTTTAATTTAAAAGTTAATAAGTAATGAGATAAAAATAATTAGGGATATTGATTTTAATAAGATTCCGCTTCGATTTGCTTAATGGGAATAAAACATTCCCTCGGCAACAAAATCGGTTTGCGTTTAAATGCAAGTTGTCCGCGATGACTATCCCGATTAATTATGACACCCATCGGTTGAGCATCTGCGGTCATATTTAAACCAGCGTAATTTCGATAGATATTTCTTGCTGCTTTAATCAGTGTCGGATCGAAAAATACCATACTAGATTCCCTAGTATTAGCCGAATTAGTATTGGGTGTATAAGGTTTCAAGCTCACTCTCTCATCTCTCAAAAATACACCTCTAAATTTAACCTAATTTTTTCCCGAAGCAAGAAGCAAAATATAAATTTATATCACAAATTGTGGCATTTTTTAATTGACATACTCAACGATAAAACCCGACAGCATCTAAAGCCTGTTGAATATCTAATAACAAAATTGTGAGATTTGATTGTTGAAAAGGTACGACAACAATATGACTAGCAATGTGGCTGATATTATTTTGTTCGTAGGATGGCAGTAAATAGGTATTATTCAAAGGTAAATCCATCAAAGTGGGAGGAGTATCGACAACAATAGCCGATATTCCCCCTTGGTTGGATTTAGCCAGAACAAAAAATTTCTCTTCGTTTGATAAAGATTGAAATGTATACTCCAAATTATTAGAAGGCTTAACTTTAGAGAGAATGTCGTGCAGATCGATGATGGGCAAAACTTGCTCGTCGAGATTCACGAGTTTGAACTGATTAGTGCCAATTCTGTCGGTACTGCAATCCAAAGACGAGCGAATTACTTTGTAGACAGTGCTAACAGGAATTGCTAATAAGTGACCTGAGATTGTAATAATAATTGCCTTACAAACTTCAGCTTCAACCAGGGGTTTAGATACTGAAGCAATTGATGTATTAGTATTCATGATTTTCAAACCATTATTTAATTAGAAGATGACAGCAATTTAGCGATAGTAGAATGTAATTCCTTGTCAATAAAAGGTTTAGTCAGATAGGCTGAAGCTCCTAACTCGCTGGCAATTTGTCGATATTTATCCGCACTACGAGAAGTAAGCATTACCACGGGAGTATTATTTACGCTACGGTCTTGATTGACGATATTGAGAAATTCCAAACCATTTAAGTGGGGCATTTCAATATCACAAATCACTAAATCAATCTCTGACTTTTGTTTTAATTTATTTAAACCATCTCGACCATTTTCAGCCTGAATAACTTGATAGCCAAATTTTTGCAGGGTTTTACTTAATGTTGTTCTCAGAGTTAAAGAATCATCAACCACTAGTAATAAATTAGCTTTTTTAACTGGTGCTAATGCTGGGGTGACCTCGATCGCATTATTATTATCTATCGAGCTAGATAGTAATAAGGGAGCTTCAGGAACGCTACCTTGTAATTGCGAAATAACTTTTGGTCTTACTTTTTCTTGATGTTGAATTAGTTTCTCGGCATCAATTACTAATGCCAGGCTAGTATTACTCAAAATACAGCAACCATAAAGATAAGCTGGAGGATTTACCGCAACTCCCAAAGTTCTGATTACTAATTCTTTCTCCCCTAACAATTGTTCGATTTGTAAGCCAAACAAACCTTCACTACTGCGCAAGATAACTATAGGGGAATGGGAAGTTAATAAACCTTCTGTCTCCATCAGATCTGCATTGGCATTTTGCTGTAAAAATCGCGAACTAAGATGGGAGTATCTAGTCAAATCCGATAGTTTGTATATGGGTACTAAAATCTCTCGTTCGTTTTGCTGCCAATGTAATACTAGCTGTTGAGAAACCCCCGAATTACTTGCTAAATAATTATCTGGAGTAACCTTATCTCCTATACGAGGGATGGTTGATGTAGGATCTTGAATATTTTGACCGACAACGCGGAATTGATCTGCACCAGGAATTAAAATTTGCTCTACAGTATTGACTGGTATAGCGTAAGCAACTCCATTAGTTTGGCAGACCAGTAATTTAGTTATAGTTAACGATAGGGGAATTTCTAAAGTGAAAGTCGTACCGCTATTGGGGACAGAATTTACCGTCACCGAACCATTTAAAGCTTCTAGTTGAGAGCGAACCACGTCCAAACCCACTCCTCGACCAGAAAGTTCGCTTAATTCGCTAGCAGTAGAAAAACCAGACCTAAACAAAAAGCTCAATAACTGAGATTCAGAAATAGTATTTTGCTGTTCGGCGGTGATGAAGCCCGCCTGTACTGCTTTTTTGGCAATTTTGGCAAAGTTAATCCCTTGACCATCATCTTTTACTTCAATGATGGTACGGTTTCCCAAATGATAGGCGCGAATTTCGATTGTACCGACTTCTGGCTTCTGGCAAGCTTTTCTGGTTTCTGGATCGTCGATGCCATGATCGAAAGCATTGCGAATCAAGTGTAATAGAGGATCGTATAATTTTTCGACGATCGCTTTATCTACCAGCACGTCGCTACCGCTCAGTACTAATTGTGCCTGTTTTTTGTGAACTGATGCTAATTGTTTGAGCAACCTGGGGAAACGATTAAATAAATCTCCCAACGGCTGCATTCTCGCAGCAGTTAAGTCATCCCGTACGTGAGTTAATAGCCTTTGTTGCGCTTCGCGAGATCGGCTAGACTGTTTGCCCGACTGAAAAATTAATTCCGCATGATTTTCCAATTCAATACTTTCATCGACTGCTTTTTGAATTAATACCTGCAAGTCATTGTAACGATCCATTTCTAAAGGATCGAACATACTTTGCCAAGAAGAATTAATCCTCTTGTATTGACTACTTTCATCAAAATTTCTGTTACTCAACCACCGACGATCTGACCAATCTCTCAGTTCGTTCAGGGTTTGCTGGTGCTGCGTTAACTGCGTTAGTAATTCTTGTACTACTACTCGTAACTGCTTATCTTGATTGGTTTGTTGGTTTTGATTAATTAATAACTCACCAGCTAGATGATTTAATCTTTCTAACTGCTCTAGTTCTACTCTGACGCTGGCAGACTTAGTTTTTTCTGGTTGGCGATTTGTTTTAGCAGATTGCTGTTGCCGATCTTTCTTAAATGAACTTGAAGTATTAGCCACAAAATTGGGCTGCTTGGATACCGTTGTTGCACTCGTCAAAATTTGCTCTGTGGATTTTATCCCAGATTCTGATTTGCCTATGGCTACTCGATCTAATAAAGTGTCTAGACTGACTGCTTTTTGACTGTCTATCTCTGCTGCATTGGTTTGGGCTTTGGGGGGCGTGCTGCCAAAAATTTCTCCCAAGCCGAGCGCGGGATTAATATTTTCTGTTATTGCTGGCTCAAGAGTAACTGGAGTTTCTGTCTCTGTATCGGTTTCAACTTCAGCGGGAGTATCGCCAGAAATTTCCCCCAAGGGGGTAGCGGGACTAATGTCTTCCGTTGTTACTGGCTCGACCGAAATTGTTTCAATTGATTCAGCATCGCCATGTTCAATTACAGTGACAATTTCTGGCTTTTCTGTTTCGATCTCTAGATCCTCTGGAGCTTGGGTAACAGAAGATGTTTCTGCAGTCGATTCTCCTGCTAGCTCTAATAATTCTGGAGAAGGAGAGCCTCCACCATCGCGATCGCCTGCCAAAACTAGTTTCTGTCCTGCACGAAGATCTGCCAATGCAATCTGAGCTACTAGTTCTACCTCTTGGGGATGAAGATCTAATGCTGCCAAAATACTAGAAGCGATCGCGCTAAAGCCTGGTAAATTTAGGGATTCTCCCAAACCCAAAAAGACTTCTGCCTTTTGGCGTAAAATATCACCAACCTCATCAGGACTGGCATTTTCAATGGCGGTTAGTTTCTCTTCTACTCCAGTTTCAAAGATTGACTGCACCACATCAAAACCTAAATCCGTCGAAGTGGGTAAAGGCGGATTAGAGTCAAAGCGATCGCCTAGTTTTTCTTGTAGTTGTGTAATTACGTTGGCTGCTCGATTGAGCATGGAGGATTCATCTACGCGCTCGTTACCGCCAACATAAGCAGTTAAGGGCAAACGCAAACATTCGTAACCCTGAAAAAGTAGAGATTCGATTTCATCATCGATAACTACATCGGGATTATAAAGAGTTTTAAAAACATCTTCTAGTACGTGGGAAATTTCTTTGATGGTATCCAATCCTACGCTAGCAGCAGCACCCTTTAGGGTGTGAGCGGAGCGCATGATATTATTAACTTTGTTGGGGGAAGGGTCTTCCTTTAAGGTTAATAAATCTTGTTCGATTAGCTGTAGTAAATCTTGCGCTTCATCAAGAAAATAACTATAGGTTTCGTTATCTGAGAATTCTGAGGACATAAGGGAGACGAGGAGACGAGGGAACAGGGAAAGCAGGTGATACCATTTATCCTTGAAGTTGCACTCTTCTTTTATTATTTAGATTTTATTTCTCGCAGAGGCAAGGACATGGCTTTTGAGGAAACCTCAAAAGTTTAAATTGTCCGCGCAAAGAGGCAAAAGAATAAATTTTTATTTAGTGCATTGTCATAGAGGATTGGTATGAGCAGGGGAGCAGGGGAAGTAAGGGAGCAGGGGAAGAAAATTGTATTTATTTCTTATTCCTGACTCCTAAGTTCTGACTCCTGAGTTCTGACTTCTTCTATGATTCGCTTACTTTGAACTGACCGACACTTGCCTGTAATTCTTCGGCTGTAACTAGTAGTTCTTGGAAGGAAGTCGAAATTTGAACGGAATTACTCGAAGTTTGATTGGCAACCTCAGCTAAATCGGTCATAGTCTTAGTAACCGCTTCTGACTGCTCTGTTTGTACTTGAGTTGCTTGGGTAATTCCCTGTACCAATTCACTAATTTGATCCGTTGCTGCCACGATCGCCGTTAGATTTTGACGAGTTTCGTTGACTAGGTTCGTTCCTCCTACTACCTGTTCGATACCAGTGTCCATGGCAGCAGAAACCGCGCTGGTTTCAGTTTGAATTTCCTGTACTAGTTTCTCGATTTCTTTAGTGGCTTCTGCCGACTGCTGGGCTAAAGAGCGTACTTCATCAGCTACTACAGCAAAACCTCGTCCGTATTCTCCTGCTCTAGTTGCTTCAATGGCAGCGTTGAGGGAAAGTAATTGGGTTTGGGTGGTAAAGTTACCAATCAAGCTAACTACTTTAGAAATCTTCTGAGAAGATTCGGAGAGGCGTTTGATTTTCTTGCTAGTTTCCGATACAGTTTCTCGTACTGCCAAAATACCGTCTACAGTACGGTTCATCGCAGCATCTCCTTTTCTCACTGTCTCGTTGGCTTGTTGTACTGCTACTTCTACTTGTTGAGCATTTGTAGATACCGCCTGGGTAGTTGCTACCATTGCTTGAATTTGATCCAAGGCTTGAGTAACTTCTTGTACTTCTTGTTGCGCTTGTTGGGATAGTTCGGAAATGGCTGCACTACTTTCTCCCGAAGTCTGTCCTACCTTAATTGCAGCAGACTGTACCTGCATCACAATTTTGCGTAGAGATTCGAGAGTATTGTTGTAGGCTTCGGCAATAGTTCCTACTTCGTCTTCACTGATTGGTGCGCGTACTGTTAAATCTCCCTGGAAGGCAGGTTTGACAGCTTCTAACATCTGTACTGCTCTTTGCTGTAGCTGTTCTTTGGCAGCTTTTTCTCTTCCTGCTGCTGCTTCTAACTGTTGCGACTGAGTACCCAACTGTTCTAGGTATTCTGCCTGTTGCAATACGATACCCAACTGAGTGGCAATTTGCACTAACAGAGTCACCTCTCCATCTTCCCACTGACGGGCTTCGGTATTTTGGTAAACACAGAGCAAACCCCATAGCTGTTCTCCTTTGAACAAGGGCGCGATCGCATAAGCTTTGACCCCCCATTGCTGTAACTGATCGCGATCGAAGGTTAGTTCAGCAGCTTTATCGATATCATTAACCGCAGATGTCTCTTTATTGCGATAAATACCCCCTCTGGTTTCTTGAAGAGTAGCATCTTCAATATAACCAGCATCAGTACCAGCCAAACGCAGGAAACCACTACCCACATCTTCAATAATAAATTCGCCACTCCAATTCTCATTAAAACGATATACCGCTACGCGATCGGTTTTGAGTAGCTGTCTCATCTCCTGGGTAATGGAACGGAATAAAGTTTCAGGATTAAGAGTTTTTTGCTGCAAACGTTCGATAATTCTTTGCCCAATTTTATAAATTAAGCGAATGAAGTTAGTTTCTCGTTCGGCAATTTTGGTCAGCTGATCCGACTGCTGTTTGACGCGATCGAGATACTGAATCTGTCGCAGAGCATTACCTAACTGTACT
>CAYXWE010000164.1:0-7347 GCA_964468145.1 uncultured Pleurocapsa sp. | reverse complement strand
AGTTTGGCTACAAAAGCTATGAGTCCCAAGATACATCCCTTAACTGTTGGTGGGTCGCATTACTAACTTTTGGCGAAGGATGGCACAATAACCATCATGCTTTCCAATATTCTGCTCGTCATGGTTTGGAATGGTGGGAAATTGATTTGACTTGGATGATGATTCGGACTCTATCTTTTTTGGGTTTGGCTAAGAATGTGAAGCTGCCCTCAAATCAAAAAATTTCAGTAACTATGAAATAAGATATTGTAACTAGTAACCATTCACTAGTTACTAGTTAATCTTTGCCAAGGGTCGGTCGATAAACAACCTATATAGCAAAATCGATCGCGAGCATTTTATGCGCGAAGCGTTAATTGAAGTACCATAGGGCGATTTGCCCTATGGTACTGTCATTGTTAAAGACAGTGAGATTATTATTCGTGGCTATAATACTGCTCAAACCGATGGCGATGTCTCCACACGCGTAGAATTCAACGCTCTGCGGGAGTTTACGAAACAGTTTATAGATTTGGGAACAAAACAGATCGATATATCTTGTCTGACTGTAGTGCAAAATAGCTTTCAAGATATAGAAGTTATGGGGGGAATTTTGACTGACGAATGTTTGGAGTTGTTTCAACAGCTCGATAATTGAAAAAACAAAAATTTGGCTTCAAAACTAAATTCTGAAGCCAGAGTAAATTGCATTTTTTAAGGTTGTCAAACTTAAATTTGACCCACTCCTTTTCCACCAGGAGTGTTAATATCCTTGATTTCTGCAGCTCGTTCTGCTTTTTCTGCTTCTTTGATTTCTCGACGATCGCCTGGCTCTTCATAATACATTTCAGGCTCTACCGCATAGTTATTGGCTAACCCTTCGCGGTCTACTGTTTGACCAGCTTGTTCTGCTTCTTTGAAGTTATCGCCTTCACGTTCTATTCTAGCTGCAGTTTCAGATGAAGTAATAGCGCGATCGTAGTTAGCGTCTTGGGGATTTTTATTTTCCATACTGTTAGCCTCTAAAATTACTTTGTTAACGGAATTGAAGATATAGAAGCGGAAACTATTTGTCTACGTTAGGTACTACATCGGGACGTTCTTTACCTTCCCAACCAGCAGGGCGTTTGGAGTTGTACCATGCGATCGAACCAATACTTACTGCTGCTATAAAACCAACAACTACAACGCCTGTAGCTGCAAAAGGGAAGTGGGGTTCGTTGGTGGCTACTTGTAATAAAAAGTTCATAAATTTGTTTTCTTTTCTTTCTTAACTGTCTTTTATCATATCTTCCTAAGTTAGAGCTTTACATCATTCTTTGTATAGATGCTTTATCCCTCTTGAGATAGAATAAAATCCTGAGTTCGGTAGCAAATCAATACATTTCTTAAATAAGTAGAAATAGTCTATCTATTCTTTATAATTCCCAAATTTATCTCACGAAGTTTATATCTTTTGATTGATAATTGCACTGTCATCTACTGCTAAATTTGTAGCATAATAAAAATCATGTATTTTAAAAATTGATTTAATATATCAAGTAAAACTCAAACTTTGACCATTACTGATAACCTGCAATTATTACAGCTTGTCCATAATGGTCTAGAGATAGGTATAAAACAATGACAAAAGATCTACCGACTCGCGGACAATTAGAAAGAAAATTGTCTCAAGAAATTCAAGCCTTCTACCGTCAAAACTTGGAGCATCGCCCTTCAAAAATTACGTGCCAATTCTTTGAAACTAAGTTGGCGATAATTATTGAAGATTCTATTACCAGTGCGGAACAAATTTTATTAGAAGAAGATAAAAAAGATTTAGCATTTGAGGTTCGTTCCAATATAGATGGGGCTATAGAACCAGAACTAAAAAAATTAATCGAACGAATTACTCAGGTAGCGGTAATAGACGTGATGAGCGATGCAAATCTTCTTACTGGGCGGACGGGTAAGATTGTTATTCTCGATCGCACTCCTGTTGTGAGCAACCCAGAAAGCGTTCCTAAATTAAAAAGTTAGTAGAGTTATTCAATATGCTTTTTTGTAGTGATAAAAGTATTTTAAACTGAGGTATTGTAAATGAAAAGACGAAGAGTCGAAATAAAAAAAGTTGAGTCGTTGCTTTCTCGAAGAATTAGAGATATTTATCAAGAACGGCTAGAACAAAAACTGGACAATATTTCTTATAGATTATTCGATCGCACTTTGATTATCATGTTAGAAGGAACTATAACCTCACCTGAAATGCTCCTCAAACAGAGCGATCGTCATCGTTTGGTAGAAGAAGTTAGAGATTCGATCGATAGTATCATCCACCCTCAAATTCAAGATACTATTGAGAATATTCTGAATGTTAAAGTAGTTGATTTTTTGAGCGATACTACTATCGAAAACAATATGACAGGTGCGATCGCTATCTTTGAGTTTGAATCAGAGGACATTTAAGATTACTGTATATTTTAAACTCTAATTCTTCGATAAGATAAGGTTTGCACAAATAGTCATCACACCCTGCATCTATCAATTCTGTTTTATATTCTGGTAGAGTTAATCCTGTTACCGCAACGATCGATATGTGAGCAATTGTCGGATCTCTTCTAATAGCACGAGCAATTTCTAATCCGCTAATTTTGGGCATTACTATATCCAGTAAAACAATATCTGGTAGTATTTCCCTCGCCAAACCCAAGGAATGTTCGGGAGCGTCTACAACAGAGTAATTCATTCCCATCCCATCAATTACACAACTAGCTACTAACAAATTGTCACGGTCATTATCTACAATTAAAATTAGAGGCTTGTATTTATGCTGGCAATGACTTATCGAATTTTTTTTTAGATCGGAGTGCATTTATTTTAAATAGTTTTTCTATGTAAAACCGAAGCACTCTTCAAAAGGGGACAACGCACCTACAAGAGACTGGCTCTGAAATTATTGTTTTGTTACTAGGTCAATGCTTGGAGTCTTTGCTATATTCAGGAAAGCTTGAGCAGAGCTAGATGAGTCTGATTATTGCTATAGTAGCGAAAACTACTAATCTATTCAATATTTATTAATAATTGCTGAAAACCCTTCTGGATATTATTTGACTAAACCTGCTCTTAAAGCTCTAACTGCTGCCTGAGTGCGATCGTCTGCACATAACTTATTGAGGATATGACAGACATGAGTTTTGACTGTCCCCACTGTAATATATAGCTTTTCAGAAATTTCTGCGTTGCTGCAACCAGCTACGATTAATTCTAAAACTTCTAACTCGCGATCGGTCAAAGGGTAGGTTTCGATTAACTGTTGATATTCATCAGCTACGGCAGTAATTGCTTGAGTATCGTCTTCTTCTGCAGCAGGAGAAGTGCTAACGGCGACGGGGCTACTTACTCTACTAGATTGAGCTTGCTTCAATACTATTCTAGCGATCGCAGGATCGATCCAAGCATTTCCTTCATGGGTATTGCGCACCGCTTGAACTAAGCTATCCATGCTAACGTCTTTGAGACTGTAAGAATCTGCACCAGCAGCAAATGCAGCCATTACCGAATCTTCGCTATCGTGCATGGTTAGCATCAAGATTTTGGTGTTGAAATTGGGACGCTCGACTTGATACTGTTTAAGTTTTTGAGTTACTTCGATACCATCAATATCTGGCAAACCAATATCTATCAGTGCTACATCGGGCTGATGAGTTTTGATTTTGTTTAGACCGTCGTTACCATTTGCAGCATTATCTACAACTTCGATGTCATCATACTGTTTGAGGGCGGCACACAAACCAATTCTACTGAGATCGTGATCCTCAATTAAAACGACGCTGATCTTACTCATTACTGTCAATAAAAAATTAATAATTAAACTATTTACTTATACCCTCTGAATATCTAATATTTGAGAACTTGTTTCATCATTCTTAAGATATATATCCAGATGATTGACTTAAATTGGCTACATACTCAGTAAGTTAGCGATCGCCTCAGGAAGAGGTAGAATAATTACAATTAAAATAGCTAAAGATGCCAATCCGAGAAAATCTCGACCATTATCGAGTTCTGTAACGTCGTTGAGGGCTGGTCGATCGATAATCGGAATTAACCACATAATAATTGCCCAAATCCAAAAATAAGGATGAACGATCGCAAAAAGTACTGCCAAAATACGAGTAATTTGTCCCACCGCGAGTGCCATTTTTTGTCCAAATACCGCATGAACAATATGTCCTCCATCCAATTGTCCGATCGGCATGAGGTTGATGGCAGCAATAAATAAACCAACGCAGCCTGCTACAGCCAGAGGATGAAGTTCGATGCCCATGTTTGGGGTCAAAGATGAGCCTAAAGCCAATTTTGCTAGTAAAGATAACAATAGAGATAAACGGGGATCTTGAGCCTGGAGATTAACAAAGTTAGAAGATTCATCCAACGGGACAACATTGGAAAGAGATAATCCCCAAATCAGGGTAGGAACGATCGATAATAAACCCGCGAGCGAACCCACAATTGCCAGATCGAATAAAGCTTTGCGGTGGGGAATAGGCGATCGCCTTTGAGTCAATGCCCCTAAAGTGCCGACAGCAAAGTTATCTAGCAAAAAGGGCAACGGAATGAAGTAGGGGAGAGTGGTGCGAATTTTATAATAGATAGCAACAAAATAATGACTAAATTTTTGCACCCCAATAATCAGCAATAGAGGCACGCTGTAGCTCAATCCTTTGATTAATAAATTAGGATTAGAGAATAATTCTTTAGAGGGCGTGCCATCAATACTCACTCCTGCTGCAGTAGTAGTCAGCAAAGTAATTGCCAACATGATTAACGCCAAACCAATCCGCAAGTCTTTTTCTGTTTCGCCTTTTTCCTTTGCTTGGGCGTGGGGGTTGGGTACGAGGGCAAAAAAGGGTTTTCCGCGAAAACTCTCTTGAAAAATCAGAAAAAAGCGATCGCCAAATGCTTCTTCGACGTTATCTTTAATTTCGTTATATGCTTTTTCGGGAATAGTTTTTAGTTTTCCCCGACAAAAAATAGCCTGGGGACGATAATCGATGTTTTGTAGATAATAAACGTTCCAAGGAAAACAATTACGTAGAGTAGTTTCTTCGCGATCGTCGATCGGACGCGGGGTAGGAGTAGATTCTGCAGTAGTTTTAGCCATAGCCAGGGGTTGTTCGCTTTTATCGATGGGGGTAGGGGTGGTGGTTGGTTCGGGTTTACCTCGCTGCACCAGCCAGCCATACAAGAAAGGACAGACAATCAAAGGGAATATGAATACAGGCAGGGGTAAAGGTTGCTCTTCGCCAAATATATACGTCCAAAGAGTCCAGATAGTCGAGGGCAACATGATTACTAACCAACACAGCCATACTGGAGTCGTGGTTTTGTGCCTAACACTTTGACGCACCACAAAATAAGCAATAGGAGCTAATATAGCTAATACTAACCAGAGTTTCATAAAAAAAGCGTTCCCAATATATTGGAGTATTTCTTACCCAAGTAACTATTTTGGACTGTAATTTAAGTAGATGAATATAAAATAAAAATGTAATTAGATAGACGATAGCTGTAAGTATCTCTTTTTAGAATGCCCCAAAACTCAACAAAAATTAATGCAAGCCTGAGTAGGATCAAATCTCCTCGCCCGATTTTGCCAGGAATTTTTGCCTTTGCACCTAACCGAGATACTCTTGGCGCAACTTCTTACTTAATTGTAGATAAAAGTGGCAATATTCTCCTCGATTGCCCTGCTTGGAATGAAACTAATCAAGAATTTTTACAGAGTAAAGGTGGAGTAGAATCTTTAGTTATCAGTCACCGAGGGGGAATTGGTAAAAGTGTTATGGAGATGCAAAAGACTCTAAGCTGCCAGGTAATAGTTCAAGAACAAGAAGCTTATTTGTTGCCAGAGGTAGAGGTAACTCCTGTTGTGGATAATTATACTGTTGCTTCGGGTTTAGAACTGATTTGGACTCCAGGACATTCCCCTGGTTCATCTTGTTTGTATGGAGAAAAGGAAGGGGGAATATTATTTACAGGCAGACATCTGTTGCCCAAGTCTCCTACCGATATTGTCCCTCTACGCACCGCCAAGACTTTTCATTGGTGGCGACAGCTAAAGAGTATTGCTAAATTGCGCGATCGCTTTAATCAAGGTAATCTGCAATATATTCTTCCAGGGGCAAACACGGGCTACCTTAGAGGTACTGGCTATATTGACGATGCCTATCGCCAGCTTTCTGAGTTGGATTTAGGTGCATTGCGCAATACACAAAGCAATTAATTAAAACGTGTCATCAATCTTAAAAAAGCGATCGCCAAATAACCGAAATTTTGAACGGTTGTAGTTTGATTACGCCCTCAGTTATTAGTTATTAGTTTTTAGTAGTCAACTTGGTACTAATAACTAAATACTAAAGACTAAAAACCAGAATCTTTGTTGTTTACGACAAGGAGTGTCAATTTTGAATGAACCACCCAGACACTGAGGACACAGAGGAAGAAAGAAGAGAGAGTTGTTTATAAACCATCCCCGATTGCTATAGTCTAATGACTAATAACAAATGACAAAAAACTTTAAAAACGGCTGCTACGGCGATCGATCATGTCGGCTAGTAAGGCAAACATTCCTACCTGAATGGCTGCAACAAATAAAATTAGAGTAGATTCGGTTAGATCTCGTTCGATAAATAAATCGTTGCCCAAAGATATCAAGCAGCCAATGGAAAATAATCCCGCAACGGGGAGAAAGATCCGCAATGGTGCAAAGTATACACCCATACGCAAAATTAACTGCACAAAACGTAGGGTATCTCTAATTGGTTTTATTTTGCTTTTGCCTACTCGATGAAAATAATCAATGGGTTCGTAATGAACGATGTAATTATTCGTCAGCATGGCTATGGTAATGGTAGTGGTAAAGCTAAAGGTATTGGGCAATACGGGAACAAATTTCACTAAAATATCGCGATGAAATACCCGCAAACCACTATTGAGATCGGGAATTTTAGTTTTAGTTACCCATTGAGCAAATCGCACCAAAAACCATTTGGGAATTTTACGTAGATTGGAATAGGTAACGTTTTTACCCGTTCTCGAACCCACTACCATATCTGCACGACTGGCTAGCTGAATCAGATCGGGAATACGTTCGTTGGGATAAGTACCATCTGCATCGGTAATAACAATGAGGGGATAGTTTGCTTGTCTGATGCCTGTTTTTAGGGCTGCGCCATAACCCCGATTGTGATTGTGTTCGATCGCAATAATATCGGCTACAGAAGCTATTACTTGAGATGTAGAATCTGTCGAACCATCATTAACCACAATAATCTCGTATTGATATGACTGCAATATTTGATGGAGTTGTTCTACGGTGGCTGCAAT
>CAYXWE010000163.1:0-7353 GCA_964468145.1 uncultured Pleurocapsa sp. | reverse complement strand
GATAATAATGGTTCGCAGCGTACCCTAAATCCTGCTTTTTGCAATGATGCGATCGCGCCCTTTTCATTTTGTACCCAATACTTTTGTCCGAAGCGAATAAATTGTCTTTGTGACCCTTTTCCGATCGCAGCAATTACAGGAATTTTGAATTTATTTGGCTCGGTAGACTGTTGGGATAAAATTGTTTTTAGATGATTGCTTTTAACGCTATCTAAAGCTTGTTCGGGCGTGATTTCTAACATAATCATTTTGACGCGATCGACTATTTCTGCATCGTCAATAATTAACTGATATTTATCGTTTCTATTTTGCACTTTCCCCCAAACTATAAGTTGATTGCCTTCTGCTAATAATGGTTCGAGATCTTGATAAGTACTGGGAAAAATTGTTCCTTCTGCTTCTCCTGTAATGTCTTCCATTTGCACAAAAGCCATTGGCTCGCCTTTTTTGGTAATAATTTTGCGGACAAAATTTAACATTACTACCGCACTAACTTTCTGTTTAATCTTTTGCTCGGATAATCGATTTAAACTAATGGGAGATAGAATTTGGGCTGCTTTATTTGCTGCTTGGAGGGGATGATCGCTAATATAAAAGCCAATATATTCTTTTTCTAAACGCAGTTTTTCTGCTAGAGGATAATCTTCTACTTTGGGCGCACTAGGTGCTGCGACAAAACCCTCTTCGGATTGAGTTTCTGTTTCTGTACTACTCATCATGTCAAATAGGTTTAGCTGTCCGCTAGCCTTTTCTTTATGGCGTTGTTGCGCCCAAGAAGTCAAGACATCGATATCATTAATCAACTGTCTGCGGTTGGGCTGTACTAGATCGAAAGCACCGCAATAAATTAGGGTTTCTAAAGCTCGACGGTTAACGGTGCGTAGTTCGACTCTTTCACAAAAATCCGCCAAAGATTTAAAATCGCCATCCCTATTGCGGGCATTAAGTATATTTTCAATTGCTCCCTGTCCTAGATTCTTAACCGCGCAGAAGCCAAAGAAAACTCGCATATCATCGATACTTTCATTTAAAGGAATAAAATCCTCTTGAGAGCGATTAATATCGGGAGGGAGAATAATAATACCCATCTTTTGAGCATTTTCGCGATATTTGTCTACCTTTTCTTGATTGCCACTACTAGCAGTCAACAAAGCGGACATATACTCTACAGGGTAATTTGCTTTGAGGTAGGCAGTTTGATAGCTAACATAAGCATAGGCAGTAGAGTGAGACTTGTTGAAACAGTTAGATGCCACCATTCCATTTTCTAAGAGAAAATTATGATCGTGCTTTAGGCCAATATCGTAGACAGCCTGTTTTCCTAAAGATTGACGGCGAATAATTTTTACCATAACAATTCATTTAACATTCAAAATTTAATATTCAACATTTTGAGAGCGAACATCCTATTTGTGAGGGCGTAATTTGAGCGCGATAGACTGACCGAATTTCTTATTTCTTAAAAGATCGCAACGAAAAATCAACCTCAAGTTACAAGTTATGAATCATCCGCAATTGCCCGCGACAGCAAAACCTTAAAATCGATAGAATTATAGTATCTAAAAATACTTTTATTGAGCTTGGGGCAACGCCTATCGACACTATATACGGTAAATATAAAGGATTAAAATCCAGTCAAGTCAAACAGCTAAAGAAACTTTATCATCAGAAGTTGCCAGTTGACGTTATGGTGACTCCAGAATTTGCTCAAAGACTGGCTGCTATTAGCACCGAGATTAATCAAGCAGTATGCGCTTATATCAATCGTCGAGGGCAAGTAATTCGCGTGGGTATTGGTAATGCTCGCCAGACCCAAATTCCCCCCTTAGAATTGCCTCGTTATGGCGCAAAACGTCTTTCTGGCATTCGCTGTATTGCTACTAAATTAAAAAACGAGCCTCCTAAAGAATCTAGCCTTACTGCTATGGTATGTCAGAGACTAGATGCCTTAGCTGTATTGACTTTAACAGGAGCGGGAAAGCTCAAACGGGGTGGCGGTGCGACGGGATATATCCAAAACACTTATTTATCTCACTTGTTGCCCCAATCAGAATTTAAACTAGAACAAGAATATTGGTCGGTATCAGAAGCTATGAGCGTGGATACTCTTAGCGAACAAGACTTTTTAGCTTTGGTAGAAGGTTTAGAAGCAGAATTTGAACGAGAGTACGTCGCTCAACAGGTAGATAGCGATCGCGATCGCGTCGTCTTAGTCGGTTTACAAGCAGACAAAACCCCAGAACAAGAATTTGAAGATCGTTTAAACGAACTAGTAGGATTGGTAAATACAGCAGGGGGCAAAGTTCTCGAAACAATTCGTCAAAAGCGATCCCGTCCCCATCCTCAAACTTTAGTAGGAGAGGGAAAAGTCCAGGAAATTGCCCTGCGGGTACAAACTCTAGGGGCAAACCTAGTGGCATTCGATCGCTCTTTATCTCCCGCCCAAATTCGTAACCTAGAAAGTCAGTTTGGCGTGCGAGTAGTCGATCGCACCGAAATCATCCTCGATATTTTTGCCCAACGCGCCCAGTCTCGTGCGGGTAAACTCCAGGTAGAATTAGCCCAACTAGAATATATGCTGCCCCGCTTGGTAGGTAGAGGACAGGCGATGTCCCGTCTTGGTGGTGGAATCGGGACGAGAGGCCCTGGAGAAACTAAATTAGAAACAGAAAGGAGAAGTATTCAAAAGCGCATTGCCCGTTTACAGCGAGAAGTGAATGAATTGCAGGCTCATCGCTCAAGGATGCGCAAACAACGCCAAAAACAAGATGTCCCTAGTGTCGCGATCGTGGGCTATACCAATGCGGGAAAATCAACCCTAATCAATGCTTTAACTAATGCTGAAGTCTATGTAGCGAATCAGCTATTTGCTACACTCGATCCCACTACTCGTCGGTTATCTATTCCCAATGCGGATACTGGGGCAGCCCAAAACATACTGTTAACCGATACAGTAGGATTTATTCAGCAGCTACCTCCACCCCTAGTAGATGCCTTCCGAGCCACCTTAGAAGAAGTCACCGAAGCAGATGCTTTACTTCACGTCGTAGATTTATCTCACCCCACCTGGGAAAATCAAATTCGCTCGGTAATGGAAATATTAGGGGAAATGCCCATCGCCCCTGGACCAGTTTTACTCGTGTTCAATAAGCTAGATCGAGTTAATAGTAATACTTTAGCTAAGGCAAAAGAAGAATTTCCCCTGGCATTATTTATTTCGGCCAGCGATCGCCTGGGGCTAGAAACTTTACGTCAGAAGTTATCGCTGTTGGTAGATTATGCAGGGGTGGGGAATTGACGATCGCTTATTAGTTAGTCAGTAACTGCTTTGAGCAATACTTCAGCTAAAGTCAATCCTTGCATATCATCCATAGTAATTGTATCGACAATATCAAACTTTGCCCCTGCTGACTCTAGGCGATCGTCGAGAGCTTTGAGAAACTGGGTGGTTTTGCGATCGTTGCCTACTTGAATCAAAGAAATGCCTAATTCTTCATCCCGCTCTATTTGTTGAGAGGCTTGAATGATGACACGCATTACTGCTTTGTAGTCGTCAGGCTCGCCGTCGGTAACCACAACAATAGTTTCGCCGTTAGCTTTAGCTTCTCCTGCGGATTTGCGATCGAAATAATTGTTAACCGCATCAGCTAAGACGCTAGCTAGATCTGTTCGTCCCATGGGATCGTTTTCCGCGTAGATTTTATTTACCTTATCTGCGGTGACGTTATCGTAGCGACGAAAACGACCAGAAAATAGATATACCGTAATACCATCAGGGTCGATCTTTTCGCACTCCTGAGCCAATGCTAGAGTAGAATCTTGAGCGGATTCCCAACGGGTTTTTCCTCCAGGGCGATCGTTGATCGACATACTTCCGCTTTTGTCGATGATTAATGTGTAGTCGCGATCTTCAACGATAGAGGTATCTGCCATGTCACAATCTTGTTTGATGCTAGTTGTCTTTATACAGCCTATTACAAGCTTGAACTGAACTGTCGCAGATCGGCAATTTTCACAGATTTGTTTAAGATATTATCTAGAAAATTTTAAGTAATTGTACTTATTAAAATCAAAGTAATTGTAAACAGATATTGCAACTGACAGCAAAATATTTGAATATTCTTTGGATCTCGAACTTATCTAAGAAACCTCCGCGATAATTGAAGTTATAGCAAAATTTTCAGCCATTTCTTTATAGGAGATTCCAATGGATAACGAGCTACACAAATATAAGATGATTTGTACTCTGAAATTTGGCGATATTTACGGTCAGATTATTGTTTGGTTAATTGTAATTTTTATCAGCCTGGCAACTACTTTGGCATTGTGGAGTAGCACCAGACAAATCTATGCTTTGGCGACAGTAGGAATTGTATTAGTATTATCATTACCATTTTTGCTATTTGCTTTTGTCACCACCTTGCTCAACCGAATTGAGTTTGTGCCAATGGAAGAAGAGTTGTTTAGTCGTACCGTCGTTCGGGGTTCTAGTTCTGGGAGTTCGAGTTCAGAATCTGCAGTATCTGCTAGTTAAATCGTTTTCTTGGGGAATATATTAAGGATTGGATAACATAGATTTGTCCAATCCCCTAATTCCCTAATCCCCAGTCTCTCAAGCTATAAAAGATGCTCAAAGTCAGGTTGCTCTTTAAGAGATTTGACTACTTGCTTGATATCTTGGGTGTGGTTTTTGTCTACTACCAGGGTGACATTGCCATCGCGAACGATCACCACATCATTTAAGCCAATAGTAACAATCACTTCATCCTCATTACTGGCATAGATCACCGCATCTTTAGTATTTTTGCCAACATGAGTACCCAACTCTACATTATCGCGATCGCCTTTTAATAAGCGTTCGACACCATTCCAGTCGCCCAGATCGTCCCAGCCGAAATTAGCGGGAAGAACGTAAGCTAACTCGGTTTTCTCCATCAAGGCATAATCGATACTTTCTTTTTCTATTTCTCCGTAGGCATCAGCACCTTTTTCTGAAAGTAAGCGCAGTAGATCTGGAGCGTATTTGGCTAATTCAGCCAAAACTACCCCTGCTTTAAAAATAAACATCCCACTATTCCAGGTAAAATTACCCGTGTCAATAAAAGACTGGGCAGTGTCGCGATCGGGTTTTTCCGTGAAGCGGGTTACTTTGTAAACAGGCAAACCATCAAGAACCCCTGTAGTTTCGCCTTGCTCGATATATCCATAGCCCGTAGCGGGCTGGTTGGGGGTAATACCCAAGGTAACAATAGCTGGGTTAGATGCAGCTTCAGTTGCTGCTGCTTGCAAAGTTTTCTCGTAGGCTTGAGTATCTGAGATCCAATGATCGGCAGGAAAAAAGCCCACAATGGCATCTTTACCATATTTTTTTGCCACTTCTAATGTTGCCCAAGCTACCGCAGGAGCAGTATCTCTGCCAATAGGTTCGACCAAAATATTAGACTCGGGTAATTGGGGGAGTTGTTCTTTGACTCCTTCGGCAATAACAGAAGAAGTAATGACCCAAAGGTTATCCCAACCTCCAGCCAAATCTAAAAGACGCTCTGCAGTAGCCTGAAGCAAGCTTTTGCCACTACCGTCCAAACACAAAAATTGTTTTGGTCTTTTAAGACGACTTACTGGCCAAAAACGTTCTCCTTTACCCCCAGCTAAAATAATTGGGATTAATTGATTTTTCATTAATTCTTCCTTGATGGTAGTGTCATAATCGCAATCTGCTGACTCGATATATTGAGTCGATTTAAGGCGATCGCTTTTAGTTTGAACTGGCTTTTTTGTGAGTGGTACTATGTAGATTAAAATTAAACCGCATTTTTATCTCTAATTTTTATCTTTAAATGATGACACGCTAGAGGTTAGGCAAAAAAATTAATAATCGACAATAACTAGTATGAATCATGAGCGATCGCTTGCGCGGTAATCGAATCTCATTACGTCGGCAAGAAAAGATTATAGCTAGATTTCAAAATGAAATGAAATACTCTAAATCTAAAGCTTTTCCTCCTATTGCGGATCGATTGAGTAACAATCACCAGATTATCTCATTTCCTAAAATTTTATTGATTTGGCTGTTACAATCTTCTGAATTTACTTTTGGTCGGGGTTTTTGTTGGGGCACGATCGTAGGTTTGACTGCTGCGATTTCGGCTACTTTTGGCATCGTTTTAACCAGAATCGATACCGTAGAACAAACAATTGCTCGTACTATCGGTCGCACCCAAACCAATAGCCACAATGGCAACAATCTCCACAATGTATCCTCTAACAATAAGTCACCAGCCCATTTTGCTGAGGATTTTAAGCCAGAACAAGTTGTCATAAATTTACTTTCTCAATACACCCAGAGAACAAGTGTCGATACTAACAGCCGACAGGCTCGATCTTTGGAATCGAAAAGTGAATCTACCGTCAATCCTGTACCAATGTTTCAAGAGGCAACAACAGCGCAAGATATATCGATCGCAGTGCAAAATACCACCGAAAATCCCGAACTAGGGATGCGCTTAGTTTCTTACTTGCGGAGTCAAAATTTTCCAGATGTTTATTTAGTCGAACATATCCCGCTAAGATTAAAGAAGACCAGAATTATTCTTAATCAAAATCAAATAGCCAAAGCGGAGCATTTAAAAGATATCCTCGGTCTTAGTGGTTTGGAGGAAAAAATTAGTACTATTTCCCAACCCCTAACCATTCAAATTGGCGAGGATGCTGGCAATTTACTTTTAAATAATAGTATTGATAAACCTTTTAACCAAAGTCAATATCCCACAACCGATCGATAATTTTATGATTTCAGCAAAAATAAAACAGCGTTTTTGGACTATCCTGACCGTTATAGCGATCGCTCTAGTTTGGGTCTTGCTAGATGCTCGTGTTGCGATCGCCCAAGATAGTGCAGTGAATTACACCTATAGCGAAATCCGCCAACAAGACTTTTCTCACAAAGATTTGGTTGGGGGCGTGTTTGCTGCTGCGGATGCTAGAGGCTCTAATTTTGAAGGCTCAGATGTTAGTAATTCTATTTTGACTAAAGGCATTTTTATCAATACCAATCTCAAAGATTCTAACTTTACTAGCTCTTTGATGGATCGAGTATCTTTTGAAAACTCCGATCTAACTAACGCTATCTTTCGCGATGCGGTAGCAACCAGTACTAATTTTGAAGGAGCGACAATTACAGGTGCCGATTTTTCTGACGCTATTTTAGATCGCTATCAAATATATCAGATGTGCAAAAGAGCGTCGGGTACAAATCCCGTTACAGGAGTAGATACTAGATATAGTCTGGGATGTAGAGATTAAATACTCTCTGCCCGTAACTTTCGACGATCGATGGGATCTGGCACACCTGAG
>CAYXWE010000162.1:0-7364 GCA_964468145.1 uncultured Pleurocapsa sp. | reverse complement strand
CCAATATTTCGGCTGAAAGTATTGCTTTTTTACAATATACCAGTGGTTCAACTGCCGAACCAAAAGGAGTGAAAATTGCTTATCAGAATTTACTTCACAATTTAGAAGCAATACATCGCTGCTTTAGGCATTCCCCCCAAAGTAAGGGAGTCATTTGGCTACCGCCCTATCATGACATGGGATTAATTGGCGGTATTCTTCAACCTCTTTATGGTGGTTTTCCTGTGACTTTGATGTCACCTTTAATGTTTCTTCAGAATCCTTTACGTTGGTTAAAGGCAATTTCTCGCACCCAAGCCACTACCAGTGGGGGACCAAATTTTGCTTACGATCTTTGCGTGCGTAAGTTTAAGCCAGAGCAATTAACAGGACTCAATCTTAGCAGTTGGCAAGTAGCATTTAACGGTGCAGAGCCAATCAACCAAGAAACATTGAACAAATTTGCCGAAACCTATGCACCCTACGGATTCGATCCTGCAGCTTTTTATCCTTGTTATGGGATGGCAGAAGCTACTTTAATTGTCTCTGGAGGTTCAAAAGCAAGCTCAGTAGTAACGAAAGTCGTTCAAGGAAAAGCTCTAGAACAAAATAAAATTATTGCTGCAGATCCCCAAGAAGCCCATGCTCGAACTTTAGTTAGCTGTGGCAGAAGTCTCGTCGACCAAGAAATTACAATCGCTCATCCCGAAACTTTAGTTAGTTGTCCTCCAGGAGAAGTGGGAGAAATTTGGGTATCAGGAGCTAGCATTGCTAGGGGCTATTGGAAACAGCCAGATGTCACCAAAGCAACTTTTGATGCTTACCTTAAAGATAGCAATGCAGGGCCTTTTTTGCGCACGGGAGATTTAGGGTTTATCGATCGCGGAGAGTTGTTTTTTACGGGTCGTCTCAAGGATATGATTGTGATCAAAGGACGCAATCATTATCCCCAGGATATCGAACAAACCGTACAATCCGTAAGCTCTTGGATTAGACCTAGTTGCGTCGCTAGTTTTTCCATCGATCTTCAAGGAGAAGAAAAATTGATCGTTCTGGCAGAGGTAGAGCGCAAATACTGGAGTAGCAATCGTACTGTTAAAACTAATAGTAACGGCAGTTCCGATACGATCGAGGTTAAGGATTTATCTCAATTAATTAAGCGGGAGATTGCCAAAAATCACGATTTACAGGCTCATACTATTTTGCTCCTCAAACCAGGCAGCCTGCCCAAAACTTCTAGCGGTAAAATACAGCGTCATGCCTGCCGTACCGAATTTTTGAGTAATACTTTATCAGGCTTACCTAGTTAATTTATAGGTTGCGCATAGGTCTATAATGTCTTCTAGCAGTAAGGCAGTTATTATTCTTAAGTCAACGATCGCGATTAAATTAAAATTCAAAATTAGGCATCAACTGTAAAGTACCCATGCCTAAATCTGCACCATTAATTGCCTTAACCTCAAACAAAGCTAAAATATCTTTTGGTTGAGGATTACCGCGATTATTACCCTTTGCTCCCATAGCCACAACTAAACCGCAGCAACCTTTAGTTTTTTGGCAGCGTTGATGCCATTTTTCAATTGCTCGTACTTGTTGGGCAATATCTTGCGAATATTCAGCGAATATATGTAGCTCGTCATCTCCTGTCTGCAACATACCCAAATCGTAACATTCACCACTCAAAGGATCTTGCCCAGGATTGAAACAAACTGCTTTCAATCCTCCTGCATCCTGTATCTTAGCAATCAACTCTTTTGCCTTGGGGCGGGTAGTCTGCACAAAAATTGTGGGTAATTCTTTTGCTTTTAAAACAATATTTAGAGATTGGTAGTAAGTTCTAGACTGCTGCTGGAGTTGTTCGATTAATTGACCCGAAATGCTCGCCAAACTAATTAAAGAACCATCAGGAATCAAATCTTCTTGAATAGGAACATCGATATCGGCATCAAGGTCAAAGTCATAGTTGCCTCGATCCGTTTCAATATTGAGTAGTTCGTGAGTTAATTCTGGTAAGGTGCTAACTTTAGTAGAAATAGATTGTTTGCTGGCATCAATTTCAGGAAGAGTGATGCGATAAGATTTTGACAAAACTTCGATTGGCTCTTGAGCTAAGGCGGGACGATGGCGATCGCAAAACCGAAACAAAGATTCTAAAACTACATAAATAATTTTGGCTTCTTCTTCATCTAAGAAGGGGCGCATTCCCTCAAATGGATGCAAGCTACCAAACAAAGGTTCAAAATTAACTCTTTGAATCGATTGTGGCGGTTTTTTTGACCAATCTTCTACTTCTTCATAATTCAAAAACCAACAGTCTTGAGCCAGAAATGCTTTTTCCAACTCGGCAGGAGATTTATGTTCGCCTAAAGCAGCAGCACGAAACTGCTTGAGGGATTCTAAAGAACGATATAGCAGTACGCCGTATTCTGCGGACATCATTCCCATAATGCAAAGATAAACTTCACTAATTTGGCAGTTTTTCAACTCCACTCGCAAAATATCGCTATCTGCCATTAATTCCCAAGGAGCATTATCCCAAATTTTAGCTGCTACCTCCTCGATCGCTTGGCGATATGCTCTAGGCAAACTAGATGGCGAACTTTCTGCTACTTCACTAAAGCTGTCGAACAGGCGATCGATCAAGGGCAATTGAGGAGAATACTCAATGGTAATATCGAGATCTTGCAGCACACCGCGCAAGAAAAACTGAATCTCGCGATCGCGCACGACAATTTTTTGGGGACGATGGGGTTGTGCTGGGTGGTGAGGGGATTCGATCGCTCGCAATAAAGTCCTCACTACTGCCTCAATTCCCATATCATCCGCTACCACATCCATGGCTCTAACCGCCCCCTCTGAGCCATCTACCCAAATTATGCAGTCTCCCTCGCCCTCTAGACCGAGGTCTAAATGAGATGCCATCGCTCCTAAAGGACGGCGATCTCCTTCCCAAATCGCTCCTG
The DNA here is from genome assembly GCA_964468145.1 of uncultured Pleurocapsa sp. Classification (GTDB taxonomy): domain Bacteria; phylum Cyanobacteriota; class Cyanobacteriia; order Cyanobacteriales; family Xenococcaceae; genus Waterburya. The sequence goes on along the minus strand of CAYXWE010000162.1, from coordinate 4,422 downwards.
GTGCTTGGGGTATTTTTTGCAATCTGCTTTTGGTTGTAGTTGGAAGGGCGGTCATATTTAATGTTATTAGTTAATAAGACTGATTTTTTGTTTATTAGAGGCTTGCAATAGTAAACCATATTCCAGACCGTCTACTACTGCTTGATAAGAAGCGTCAAGAATATTTACTGAAACTCCAATTGTCGTCCATCTTTCTACACCATTACTAAATTCTACTAAAACGCGGGTTTTGGCTGCTGTTCCCGATCCGCCATCTAAAATACGCACTTTATAGTCTGCTAAATAGAAATCAGCAATCTGAGGATAAAATTCTACTAATGCTTTGCGCAAGGCACTATCTAAAGCTGCTACTGGGCCATTACCTTCTGCTACCTCTAGTAAGTTTTTACCATCCACCTCTACCTTTATAGTAGCTAATGCTTTGCTGGCGGGGTTATCTATTTCCTGGTGAATATTGCAGTGTACCTGAAAACCTTTGAGTTGAAACAGTTGTTTGTGGGGTTGAAGAATCGATCGCATCAGTAGTTCAAAGCTGGCTTCGGCTGCTTCAAACTGATAGCCTTGGTTTTCTAAGGTTTTTAGTTTATCTAAGATTTGACGACAGGTGACATCCTGCTTGCTTAAGTTAATGCCAAACTTGGCAGCATAATGCAATACATTACTCAAGCCTGATTGATCGGAAATGACAATTCTTCTTTGGTTGCCGATTAATTCTGGCTGAATATGTTCGTAGGTAAAGGGGTTTTTTGCCACCGCCGAAACATGAACCCCTGCTTTATGGGCAAATGCGGATCGCCCGACAAAGGGAGCATTATCATTGGGTGCAAGATTGACTATTTCGCTAATTAAACGGCTGGTAGGACTCAATTGAGATAGTTCCTGCTGTCCTAAGCATTGATAGCCGAGTTTTAATTGCAGATTGGGAATGAGGGTACATAAATTGGCATTCCCACATCTTTCTCCATAACCGTTAATTGTACCCTGCACCATTGTTGCTCCAGACATGACTGCGGCGATCGCATTGGCTACCGCTGTCCCTGCATCGTTATGGGTATGGATGCCCAGCTTACTTCCCTCGACCGTTTTTAATTCTGGAATAGCAACGATCGTCTCTGCAACAATCTGACCGATTTCATGGGGTAACGTTCCTCCGTTGGTGTCGCACAAAGCTAACCATTGGGCTCCGGCATCCAAAGCTGTTTTTAAAGTAGAAAGAGCATATTCTGGGTTGCATTTATAACCATCAAACCAATGCTCTGCATCATATATTACCTTGCGTCCCTGACTCTGTAGATATTCAATCGTATCGCGGATCATTGCCAAATTTTCTTCTAAACTAGTCTTGAGAGTTTCGGTAACGTGAAGATCCCAAGACTTGCCAAAGATTGTTACCCAACGAGTACCCGCAGCCAAAATTGCTTGAAGCATTTTATCTTCTGCTGCTGCGACCTGGGGACGGCGAGTAGAACAAAAAGCAACAATTTCGGAATTTTGTAAAGGTTCTTCTTGTAGCTGCCAAAAAAACTGTACGTCTTTGGGATTTGCTCCTGGCCATCCCCCTTCAATAAAAGGGATGCCCATTCGGTCTAGTTTGCGAGCAATCTTGAGTTTGTCATCTAAGGATAAAGAAATTCCCTCTCCTTGAGAACCATCTCTGAGGGTAGTGTCGTAAATCCAAATTGCCGATCTGTGATTCATGAAGTCAAATTTTGCGACCATCAAAGTTAAGAAATGCTAAGTTACTTAGAGATAATCAATAGATAAATATTTTTTACTCTGAGTAGAAATTAATCATGCCTACCGTAACTGTACAAGGAAAAACTTTTAACTGTAACCAGAATGCAAATTTACGCAAAGTTTTATTGAAACATGAAATAACTCTACACAACGGTCAATCAAAAATTATTAACTGTAGGGGTATTGGTAGCTGCGGTACTTGTGCGGTAGAAATTATTGGCGCAGTTACACCACCCAACTGGAAAGATCGAACCAGGCGATCTCTACCTCCCCATAATTTAGCCCAAAACCGCCGTCTGGCTTGTCAAACTAAAGTAATTGGCGACATTGAGGTGATTAAATATGATGGTTTTTGGGGACAAGGAGAATCAATATTAAGTAATAAATAAATATAAAATGAACATTTTTAAGATTTCGCCGATTATTCGTATTACCCTGTTGTGTCTGTATGTTGGCTTGACATTTCCCTTGCCTTTTTTGGCAGAGTTTACCAATGCGCCCGTGCCATCGTGGTTGTTGTGGATTGGAATTGGGATTGGTGCGATCGCATTATATGCACTTCTTAGCGAAAGGGTAATTTTAGACGATGACAAAATACAGGTAGCCTATCCTAACTGGGTGCCTAAATTCTTCCGTAAGGGTTGGTCTTTGCCCTGGCAAGAGATTGATAACATTCGGATGCGTACTACAGGACAAGGAGGCTTAGTCTATTACTTTACCTCCCCTACTAGCGAAAAAGCCTATCTATTGCCCATGCGAGTGGCTGGCTTTAATAAAATGGTCAAGATTGTTGCCGAAAAAACTAATATTGATACGGTTGATATTCGTCCTCTGGCTCAACCCTGGATGTATTTCATTTTATTTGGCTGCACGATGGTTTTGTGGCTGTTTGATGGCTGGACAATCTGGACAGCCACCAATTTGTTAGCTTGAGTTTAAGCTACAACTAAAGAGTTGTTTAGGTAATCTTGTAGTTGGCGATCGTGGTCGTGACTCAAATTACCTAAGGGCAATTCATCTTTAGTAAAGGCTTTGACCTGTAATACTTCTAGCTTATCTTCTGGGTCAAATTCCCCTTCTGCCTCGACTTCTACCAAAATAGAAATAGAGTGTAAGCGAGGATCTCGTTGAGGATCGGAGTAAACTCCCCTTAGACCTCTGATTTTAGTCAAATGGAGTCCTGTTTCCTCTTTTAATTCTCGACCAGCAGCAGTCGGTATATCTTCCCCCCAGTCGATCATTCCTCCTGGTAAACCCCATTTACCCGAATCACTCCGCTGAATTAAAACAATTCGACCATCGGGAAGAATGGGAATAATAGTTGTTCCCGCTACAGGATGGCGGAAAATAATACCAATGACTGTAGAAATATATCGCCAAACACTACGCATAGATCGAGATATAGTTTAATGTTAATTGTGAATTAAGCATCAAGTAAAGATTTCGCTCTGGCTAACGCCTGACGGACTTGTTCAAAACCAGTACCACCATAACTATTGCGAGCAGAAACTACCTGTTTGGGTGCGATCGCTTGATAGATATCGGCTTCAAAAGCGGGATGCAGTTGTTGCCATTCATCTAAGGTGAGATCTTTTAGTAGTTTGCCCGCAGCGAGGCTAGTCTTTACTACCTTGCCTACCAAATTATAAGCTTCGCGAAACGGAACGTCTTTACTTGCTAGATAATCTGCCACATCTGTAGCGTTGGAAAAGTCTTCTGCTACTGCTTGGCTTAATCTGGCGGTTTTAAATTCAATACCTGATTCGAGCAAAATTATCATCGCCTCTAAACAGCTTTTGACGGTTTTGACACTATCAAAAATCCCCTCTTTGTCTTCTTGGAGGTCTTTATTATATGCCAAGGGCAAACCTTTCATAATGGTTAATAAACCCTGGAGATGCCCAAATACTCTACCTGTTTTACCCCGTACTAATTCGGGAATATCGGGATTTTTCTTCTGAGGCATAATACTAGAGCCAGTAGCGCAAGTATCTTTGAGGGTAATAAAACTAAATTCTTTAGATGCCCAAAAAATCATTTCTTCGCTCATACGGCTGAGGTGTACCATGATGAGACTGGCTGCACCCAGAAACTCGATCGCAAAATCGCGATCGCTAACTCCATCGAGACTATTTTCGTAGACGCGATCGAATCCTAATAACTCGGCACTGTAGGCGCGATCGATCGCAAAAGTAGTTCCTGCTAATGCACCACAGCCTAAAGGAGAGATATTTGTCCGTTTATATACATCTTCTAGTCTTTCCCAATCTCGTTGCGCCATTTGGAAATAGGCTAAAAGATGATGGGCTAAACTAATGGGCTGCGCTCTTTGTAAATGAGTATAGCCAGGAATTAAAGTTTCAATATGTTGTTCGCTATGAGCCAGCAATGCTGATTGGAACTGTCTGAGGTGCTGTTGTATGGCTCTTATTTCTGCCCTCAAATACAGTCTAATATCAGTTCCTACTTGGTCATTGCGGGAGCGTGCAGTATGGAGTTTTTTACCCACATCCCCCACAATTTCAATTAAGCGTCTTTCTACTGCAAAATGAACGTCTTCTGCTTCTACCCCTGGATTAAACTTACCCTGTTGGTACTCTCTGCGAATTTGTGACAAACCAGATTCTAACTGTTGTGCTTCTTCATCGGTAATAATCTTGGTTTTAGCGAGCATTTTAGCATGGG
>CAYXWE010000161.1:0-7365 GCA_964468145.1 uncultured Pleurocapsa sp. | reverse complement strand
CTAACCCCGCAACAGCTTCGGGATAGGTTAAGGTAAAGTCGATCGCTGCTGCGCCACCCATAGATGCACCAGCTAAAATTACAGGTTGGGCGATGGTATAGTCGTTCTAATTAATTTCCTTACAATTCATGAGTTTTCTTTTCGAGGGAAATACTACTCTCTGGTATGCAGCAGAATTACAACAAACTGGATAGGAAAATGCGAGCGCTTTACAATTTAATATCTAAAGTACCTTTGATAGTTTGATTGCCAAAACTGGTATGGCCCGTATTGCGATCGCGAACGTTAGAATAGGTATAGCCCAAATCCAGCTTGAGGTTATCTAATAGCTGCGCTCCGCATAAGGCTTTATATGTCCAGGCGTTATCGGTTGTACCTTCGAGGGTTTGTTTGCCAAAGGCTGCGGATAGTTTGCAGTTTAATACTTCATCGAACATCGTTCCCTGCCAGCCGAGTTCGCCGTTGTAAACCAGAAAATCTGTAGGCGAAAAATAACCGCTTTGTGTACTCAAGTCAGACTCAAAATTCCAGGTAAAGAGGTTCGCTGCGACAGAGAACGAACCAAGTTTTTTTTCCAGACGACTAAAAGACTGTAACTCTTGATTACCATCGTTGAAATTGCCGTATTGTCCCAGGCTAAATAAGCTTAAATCTGGCGTAATTTGCCAATAGACACTAGGAGTAAACCGCCAAGAGCTAATTTCGTTCTCCAAAGCCTCAGCATTAAATTTATATGCCTGATATCGAACTTGTCCCGACAAAACGAATAGAGACTGTAGCTTACCGTTTGGGGCAACGCTACTAAATAGAGGGGAGCTAGCTTTGATAGTTGCGGTTGGTACGGCTGCCAAGCGATCGAAAAAATCTACGCCACCAGTTACAGTCAAATCGGTTTTGCCGATCGCTGTTTCCCAGGATAAATACAAGGGAATATTATTAACCGTTTCAATATCGTCTTGCTTGAATAAATTGACTCCAGTATCGAAGATTAAATCAAGATCGAACAGATTAAAATCTATTTTCTGATTGGTTAATAGATTAGTTTGACCAAAGTTATCCAAGTCTAATTGAAAATCTAAAGTTAGGCTGTTGACTTCAAGACTAGATGAGCTGGCACTAGTTTTGGTAGGCTTTTTAGTTTTTAATTCAATATCTGCCGTACCCGAAGTAATGGAAGCTTCATTGTTTATAGTTGGTGCGGGTAGAGGTACGGTTGCTTTCTTCTGTCTATTGATAGGTGGTACTCGAACAGGTTCTTCTGGTGGAGTTGTGGGCGTTACTGGGTGTAAATTTTTCTCTGCATCCTCCATCTCTGCTGCTTGAGCCGCAGATTCTAGTTCGGGATTAAAGTTCTCTGGTGCAGCAATAACCGATTTTGCAACAAGTAAGTAAGTTGCGTTTGCCATCCCCAACAAAATTGACAATCGAACTTTTACTGATTTTGCCCAATTTAGTTCCATGAAAAATCTATTTGATGGCTGACAAAGTTAGATCGAGCGATCGCAGTTAACAGCTAAACTAATCAGCATTTTATTCTCACTCGACTAAAACCGCTATAGTTGCGACCGCTTTTGAAGTTAGTCGAGTGTTGCGAGAAAAGCGTTTAATTCTCGCTCTACCTGAAGAAATTCCAACTGAACATCGCCTAGCAAAGATTCAATTCCATCGATAGTTTTATTTTTGCCGAGTTGTTCTAATGTTTCGCATAGTTGCGCTAGATTGACTGCACCTAAATTGGCACTGCTAGACTTGATACTGTGAGCTGCCAGATGAATAGCCGAAGAGTCTGCTGCTGTAACTGCGCGGTCGATCGCCTGTAACCTGGTTGCGGTATCTTCTAGATAGCTGCCGATCGTCTCTTCTAAGAATAATGCTGCTTCGTCTCCTGCTATTTCACAGAGAGATTCTAATACCGATAGATCGATCGCCGTAGTGCCTGAAGTATTACTATCTTGTTTGTAGGTATGAGTATTATTTGCAGTGCTTCTAGACAGAGCCTTCCGTAACTCTTCAACTCGGATCGGTTTGCTGACATAATCGTCCATTCCTGCTGCCAGACATTTTTCGCGATCGCCCGTCATGGCGTTAGCTGTCATCGCAATAATCCGCGGGCGATCGGTATGCCATTCTTGATGAATTAGCTGGGTAGCGGTCAGACCATCCATTTCGGGCATATGTACGTCCATTAGCACTACGTCGTAGGGTTGACGGCGCAAGGCTTCTAGCACCTCCTGCCCATTACTGGCAACATCGGCACGATAGCCCATTTGTTTTAAGATTAGCAGTGCCACTTTTTGATTGACGGCAATATCTTCTGCCAACAGAATGTTCAACGGTAGCTCATCGGCTAGATTGGCATTAATCAGAGAAGTATCGGTACTTTTTACTCTGATGGGCATATCTGCCGTTGCCTGTACTAAAACTCGATAGAGTTGCGATTGCGGGATCGGTTTGTTGACGACGGCAGCAAAATTTAAATCTGCAACTTGTCGGAGAATTTCTTGTTTGCCAATCGAGCTTAACATTACCAAAGGCAAGTTTTGATAATTTTTCTGTTTGCGTATGGCTCTGGCTAGGGTTACGCCATCCATCTCAGGCATTTGCATATCTAGGATGGCTAAATCTAGGTCGGCATTGTTGGTAATTAGCTCTAATGCTTGTGCTGCCGATTCCAGCACGTAGCTATTCATGCCCCAAGACTGTGCCTGTAGCTGCAAAATTTGGCGATTAGTAGCATTGTCATCGACAATTAAAATTTGTTTGCCAACCAGGCGATTTTCGGCTGTTTCTGCTTCGACAATTGCTTCGGCGACAGGAGCAGAGATTGTAAAGTAAAAAATCGAGCCTACTCCTACCTCGCTTTCTACCCACACCTTACCGCCCATCATTTCGCAGAGCTTTTTGCTGATTGCTAAACCCAAACCCGTACCACCATATTGACGGGTAGTAGAAGCGTCTACCTGACTAAATGATTTAAACAGGCGATCCATCCGTTCTGGTGGAATGCCGATTCCCGTATCTCTCACGGCAAATTTAATCTGATACGGCGCATTGTCACCTCGCGCATGAGTCATAAAGATGCTCGTATTCTCGACAGCAATATTTTGTTCTTCTATAACACTTACGTAAACAACGACTTCTCCAGTCTCGGTAAATTTAACCCCATTGCTCAATAGATTGACGATAATTTGGCGCAGGCGAGTCACGTCACCCACGATGTAGTTAGGCGTATCGGGTTCGACAAGATAGGCTAGCTCAATCTGCTTTGCTTCGGCTTGCGGGGCGACTAAATTAAGAGCGTCTTCGATACAGCGATCTAGCTGAAAAGGCTGATGCTCGAATTCTAGTTTGCCCGCTTCAATCTTAGAAAAGTCGAGAATGTCGTTGATTAGTGTTAGCAAAGCATCACCACTGCTGCGAATGGTTTTGGCAAAATCGCGCTGTCGCTCGGATAAATCGGTATTAAGCAGTAACCCCGTCATGCCAATGACTGCATTCATTGGCGTGCGAATTTCATGGCTCATAGTGGCTAAAAATTCACTTTTGGCTTTGTTAGCTGCCTCGGCAGCATCGAGCGCCTGTGCTAATTTAGCGCGGGACTTTTTGCGTTCGATTTCACCGCCAATCCATTGCGCCATCAGTTCGATTAGTTCGAGTTGAATGGTTTTAAACGGCTCTGGATGGGGATTAATGCTAGAAAATTCCAGCGTGCCGTAGACTTCTCCCGCCACCATCACTTTTGTACCGAGATAGGCTTGGGGATTGGTATCGAGATAGCAAGGATGTTGCAAATCTCGGTTTTGCTCAAAGCGGAAAGGTTGTCGAGCCTGAATGGTAAGTTCGCAAGTCGGTTCGACGCTAAAATTATCGCCCACCGCTAAATCTAACAAGCTGGATGAAGAACGAACGGCAACCAAACGATAGCATTCGTTCTCTACCTTGCTAAGTATGCCAACCTCCAAGGCAAACTGCTGACAGCCCATAGCCAGAATTTGCTCTACTCTTTCGGAGAAACTACGTTCGGCTTTGGTGGTAACTTCGTACAGACTACGTATAGAAGCGGAGCGATCGCGCAGCTCTTGTTCTACCTGCTTGCGCTGACTAATATCCCGTTCGACCGCAACAAAGTGAGTATAATTACCCTGGCGATCGGCAATAGGCACGATGTTTAACTCTACCCAGTATTCTCTGCCATCTTTACCGTAGTTAATCAGTTCGGTTTTTATCGGTCGATTTTGGCTTAAAGACTGTTTGATTTGGGACAAAACATTTCTGTCTGTTTTTTCTCCCTGAAGAATGCGCGGGGTTTTGCCAATTACGTCCGCCACAGTATAGCCAGTGATTTTAGTAAAGGCTTCGTTGACGTAGATAATCTGAGGATGGTTTGGTGCTGCTAAAGATTGCGCTTCGGTAATAACAATCGCATCGTTGGCATTAACTACTACTGACTCTAATAATCTCAATCGTTCGTCAATTTGCTGACGTTCGCTAATGTCCCGCAGGTTTAAGACAATGCCGTTAATAGCAACATCATGTAATAAATTATTAGCGATCGCCTCCGTCGCCAACCACGAACCATCATGGTGCTGAAAAGATAGTTCGATAGGAATGGAAACCCCCAACTGTCGTACAGCCTGGCTGAGAAAATCTTGAAAACTAAAGTGCAACTCTGGGTCGATAAAATCAAAAATATTCCGCTCGGCGATCGCTTCTGGCTGATAGCCTAAGATGGCAGCAGTAGAAGGACTGGCATAAATAATTACCCACTGGCGATCGAGAATAAAGGTAACATCAGAAGCCTGTTCGATTAAAGCTCGAAAATAAGCCTCGCTACGTTCGATTTCAACCCGTGCCTGTTGCAGCTTAGACTCTCTGGTAGCTACCTCCAAATTAAGATGCTGGAAAGCCCTCGCTAGTTGTCCTGGTTCGTCATGACGATGGGCAATAGCAATAATCTCATTGGCTAAATTGCTGTTGGGCAAACTTCGCGTGACATTAGTTAATTGTTTGAGAGGCTTGATTACTGCCCGTCTGAGTAATAAATTAATTAGATAAATTGCTGCAATAAAGATGGCAATAAAAATAGCGACCGCCAATAGCCAATACTGACGACTTTTTGCAAATACTTCATTGGCGGGAACATAAATCGTCTGTGCTGCCACTATCTCATGCAGTCGCCAACCAAAACCACCGTCCTTGCCATAAGTGTTAATCATGCTTTGCGGTGCATCTTGCGGTTTACCGTGACACTGCAAACAGCTAATATTGCCTATTTTCAGAGGACGAGCGATATAAAACAACTTTTCCCCGTCGAGATCGTAGTAACCAGTCTTTTCTTGGAGATTGGGATTTGCCCGAAACTCTTTAACTAACTGCGCTTCAAACTCATCGGCTTTATCTCTGGGGTTGGTTGGATTTAAAGTTGCTTCTTTGTATAAGAAATTCTCATATTCAGGGCGTTGACGAAAATTTTCAAATACTTCTCTAGCTGAATAAGCAGGTACGGTTTCGGGTATAAATTTGGTTTCAAAATTTAGACGAGTCGACAATAAAGGTTTGATATTATTGCTGGTGTAATCCCTTACCGAATTCATCGTTTGTGTCAAAATCTCGGCTTTTGCTGCTACTTCAACTTCGGCTCTATTTCGCATTGCTGCTGACAAAGCAACACCACTAACTCCAATACCAACAATCGAAATAAAGAGTAATAAAGCATTAAATTTCGCACCTAAATTTAGCCGATTCATTTTAGATTTAACATCACATTAATTATTTATTGAATGCTATTTAAAGTTTGTCAATCTGCCAAATTTAAAATTAGTAAAACAAGTCTTCTTGTCAACTAAATTACATTTAATCGCTCGTTGGTTTACAGTTGTTTTAGGGAATAATAAGACAGAACTTTATGATATTTTTGAAGCGATCGCATGAACGACAATCTCGACCAATTGCCATCAATCTTAATTGCCGATGACGATCGCTCGACTCGCAGCTTACTGCGTCTAATTCTTAAAAAAGATGGTTATCGGGTCATCGAAGTAGAAAACGGTGCAGAATGTTTGACAGCTTGGCAACAACATCAGCCAGATATGATTTTGCTCGACGCGATGATGCCTGTCATGGATGGGTTTATCTGCTGTCAGCAAATACATTTAAAATCTCAAATTCCCATTTTAATGATTACGGGTTTAAACGACAAAGCATCAGTAGATCGTGCTTTTGCTGTCGGGGCGATGGACTATATTACCAAACCCATTCATCCTCCTGTTTTGCGCCAGCGTTTGAGCAGAATGTTAAAAACCGCCCAAGCAGAAGCAGCATTGAAGGCTAGTGAAGCTAAATTATTAGCGCAAAACCTAAAACTACAGGCAGAATTAGACCGCGCAGCAGACTACGTGCGCTCGCTTTTACCACAACCAATAACTAACAGAATTAACATCGAACAGCATTTTGCTCCTTCAGCTCAGCTAGGAGGAGATATTTTTGATTATTATTGGTTAGATCTCAACCATTTAGTCGTGTATCTAGTAGACGTAGCAGGACATGGTGTAATGTCGGCTCTATTGTCAATTTCTGTTTTAAATGTTCTACGTTCACAATCTCTATATAATACCGATTTTTACGAACCCTGGACGGTATTGGCAGAGCTTAATCGTCTGTTTCCTATGAATGAAAAAGGCGATAATTATTTTACTATTTGGTATGGCGTAATCAATTTAAACGAGCAGGAACTTGTATATGCTTCAGCAGGACATCCACCAGCAATTCTGGCTCGGCAACAAGAGGTTAAATACTTAAATAATGACAACATACCAATAGGAATGTTTGATGAATATCCCTTCGAGCAAGAGGTTTGCTCAATTAAATCGGGCGATTCTCTATACATTCTCAGCGATGGCGTATATGAAGTTCCTCAAGCTAACGGTAAACTTTGGGGATTTAATAATTTAGTCAAATTACTCTTGCAAGTTCAAGGTAAAAATAGCTTTAATTTAGAGAATATTTGGCGTTTTATCCAAAAACAACATCCAGAGCAAATACTAGATGATGATTTCTCCTTGTTAAAAATTACTCTTTAAAAATTATTAAAGCCTAAGCTTTAATTTTGTGTTTGGCTTCAAATTCTTGGCGATCGCTATAGATTTTAAAAATGCGCTCCATTCTTGATAGCTCAAAAATTATTTTCACTTGATCGGTTAATGAACAAAGAGCTAGTTCTCCTCCCTTTGCTTTAACCGCTTTTAAAGTAGCAACTAGTGCGCCCATACCCGAACTGTTCATAAAAACAACGCTATCTAAATTTATCAAGATAGTTTTAACTCCTCGATCGACTAAATCTAAAATTTCCTGACGTAAATTGTTAGC
>CAYXWE010000160.1:0-7366 GCA_964468145.1 uncultured Pleurocapsa sp. | reverse complement strand
CTATGAATTTGGAAGCCCACGCTTACTGCGACCGCAGAAGCGATGGGTAGTTCACTCCCGTAGCCTGCATAATATCTGAGATAGAAGAACCAGCATAACCTTTGAGGTTAAACAATTCTGCTGCTTGACGGACTATACGAGCTTTGGTTTGTTGGGCTTTGGACATTATTTAAAGACCGATGGGTCTGTAGGCTAGGATAGTATAAAAATTTGCTAGTTGCAAATAGTATCCGCGCTAATCGTTGCCAAGTACTCCTATTTATAGTTTTTTCCCAGAGCAAATACTTTTTGTTGACTTTTAAATCAAGTAATACTATATTACTAATAGGGTTGACAATTCCTTCAGACGACTTTATTCGGGGAATTAGGAGATTGTGAATTCAATCCCTATTCCCCTTTTTATTCTTTTTAATATTTGAGACAAATAATAAGACCATGAGTACAACAACAGTTGCATCTAGCGTACTAGATAGCTGCACGCTTATATATGTAGAAGTAGGTGAAAACTCTAACAAAGTTTGGCGAGGAAGTTTATTAAACGAGGGGACTTTTCTAGCAGAGTGGGGCAGAGTAGGTAATACTCTGCAGTCGAAACATCATTGTTTGGGTTCGGTAGCCTTAGCGCGGAGCAAGTTTGAACGTACCAAACGTCAGAAGATGAGAAAGGGCTATACAGAAGCCAAAATTATCGAGGAAGATACTCAGCAAACCACGATCGCCGAACCAGAAGAATTAGAAGCGATCGCTTCATCACAAATCGAGCATGGCAGAGATCCGCGTTCTAAAGAATTAATTCGCTATCTAGTAAAAAAAAATATTCATGTCTTCGTTTCTCAGACTGATATTAGCTATAACTCAGCCACGGGAGGATTTAAAACACCTTTAGGAATTGTCACCCCAAATGCGATCGCCGAAGCCAGACAGTACTTAATTGAAATTGCTGCGACTCGCAAAAGCAATAGCTACAAACTGCGCCAGTTACTGAGTAAATATCTGCGTCTAATTCCCCAAAATTTGGGGCATAAACTCGACGAATCACAGTTTACTTCGCCCCAAGAAATACAGCGTCAATACGAGATTTTAAATGCTCTCGATGCAGCGGTGACAATAGATAAAGACAATCGACAGGTATTTGAATGTAAGGTTCGTCGCGTACCAGGAAGTACCGCCGAAGGAAAGAAAACCTTTCGTGAAATCGATCGACTGTACAAATCTACGATAAATCAAAATCATCTTGCAGCTAAATATAGACTCAGACGGGTATATCACTTAGATATCCCTTCAATGAGAAAAGCTTTTGCAGTGCAAGCGCAAGCTATTGGTAACGTCAAACAACATTGGCACGGGACAAAAGCCAGCAACCTATTAAGTATCCTCCGACAAGGCTTAATTATCCCTCCTGCAAATGCTGCCCAGTGTACGGGGAGAATGTTTGGCAATGGGATATACGGCTCAGAGCAATCTACCAAAGCTCTCAACTACGCCACGAATTATTGGAATCCTTCAGGGGATGACGAAGATCGGGTATTTATGTTGCTCTGCGATTTTGCCATGGGTAAAGAATATCGTCCCCAATCCTATAGCCGAAACTTCCCAGTCAAGGGATACGACAGCACCTATGTTTCTCCTGGTGCAGCCAATACCATCAATCAAGAAAGTATTGTCTACAATACCGAGCAAGTGAATATTAAATACTTGTGTGAATTTAGTTAGAAATCGATCCAGGAGCTAAATTTTTTCAAGATGAGCGATTACCCAGCAGGCTAGTACTCAAATGGGTTTATCCTGGCGCGATCGCGTAAATAATGTTCGGAAGTCATTCAGAAGTATCAAAAAGAATTAATTATGCAAATATCACACTGTCCCGTTTGTGGTTTTTCTTTGTCTCAACCTACAGACGAAAAAGAACTATATTATTCCTTCGGCATCTGTAACTGTTGTGGGTGCGAATATGGCTACGATGACACCTCGATTTATCGAAAGTACTGGATTAGTGAAGGTGCGCCCTGGTTCGACAAAAAGCAACAGCCAAAAGATTGGAGTCTCGAACAACAATTAAAAAATATTATTGTTGATTGGGATAGTCGTCGAGTCAGTAATTCTTATTAATTAGAACGCGGATCGACCCAGGTAAAACCAGAAATAATATAAAGTGTAAATAAATCCGCACAAGACGAACCAAATGACTAACTTTGAAGTAGAAAAACAGGAATGGTGGGTAGAGAGATGGTTAGATTTACTGAGTTCCTATCGCTTTAAAAAACGCCTAGAAAGAGGACGCAGCTATGCCAGAGAGGGCAATGTTTTAACTATTGATTTTGCCGATTCTAAGGCTAAAGCAACGGTGCAGGGAAGCGACGATAATCCCTATCGCGTATCCATCTCTCTCGATTCTTTTAGTAAAGAAGATTGGAATTTTGCGATCGCCAAAATGTCGGAACAGGCAATATTTACCGCCCAGTTATTAGCGGGAGAAATGCCCGAGAGTATCGAGGCTGTATTTACGAAGAGTGGTTTGAGTTTATTTCCCTTTACTCTCAATGAAGTGCGATCGCGCTGTAGCTGTCCCGATAAAGCAAATCCTTGCAAGCATATTGCAGCAGTATACTATCAGTTGGGCGATCGCTTTAGTGAAGATCCCTTTATTATTTTTCAACTGAGGGGGCGTACCAAAAACCAAATTATCGAGCGTCTGCGTCAAATTCGCAGCCAAACCGCCAAAACCAGTCCTCGACTTGAAGCAGAATTGGTTGAAACGATCGCATCGGTAAAAGCTGCGGGAGATACAGCTTTTACTACTAACAAAGGCTTCTGGCAATACGACGAACCGTTAGAATCGAGTTTAGTCGCGATCGTTCCTCCCTCCGAACAAAAAAATGTCTTGGATATCTTGGGGAAAATGCCTCTCCCTCCCGCCGATGCAGAAGCCGTTCAACAATATCTTACTCAGGTATACCAAACTACAGGACAACAGGCTCTTATGTCTGCATTAAATCGAGGATAGTTGTAATCGTAGATTGTTGCAAAATACCAAATTTATTTTCCAGATTGGCGATCGCAACTACTATATTTCAATGTTTAAACTACAAAACGATTTTGAAATGCGGTAAGTACTGCTTTAGTTTTGCTGCGATCGTAAACTCCAAATACAATGCGATCGAAATACCCCTGAAATTCTGGTGCATCTAGCCATCGACCAAAAGCATTACTCTACTAGCTGCGGATCGTTGCGAAAAACTCCACAACCCCAACCCCCTAATAATAAAGAACGGTGTCCGCGATCGCGTGCTACGGTTAGTACGTATCCCGCACGGCGACGTAATGCAGTTTCAATTTCTGAATGTGCTTGAGGATCTCGACGCAATACTTGTCCTGCATTGGGTGCTGGTGCAGTAATTACCGAAGCCAAAAAAAAATAATCCAAAAGATTGCGACTGCGAGTCCGAAACCAAGGTACTTGGGGACTATAAATAATACGATCGGTATAAAGGAGAGAGGGATTATTGCGATTGGCTTCGTAGTAATCGGGCTGTCGCAACAGACAGGGATACAAACCCGAACATCTAGTTAAATCTTCTTCCTGAGCTTTTGCGCCATTAATAAACCCGCCTCCTGGGTTGCGAGCAGAGGCATAGTTTAGTAATACTAAGTCTTTACATCCTGACTGATGTACTATGCGGTGAGCAGCTACTTGAGTTGTTTCGTTAGTGACTTCGATAACTGTCGATCTGTTTTGTACGGGGGATGGCGATCGCTCTAATAGTTCGGCTAGTTGTTGGGGAGTATAGAGAGCTGTCCCTGTTTCTGCTGTTTGTTGCTCTACAGAGAAATCGATCGCCACTCCTGTGGAAGTTATCAGTTTTCCCGACTCTACAATTTTGAGGGTTTCTTGGGCTACAGCTTTCAGGGACATACTTTAAGCAAAAAATAGATTAGAGAGAAGATGGCGACGGTGTTTTTCTATAGCAGCGCGATCGCTCGATTGATAATTTATACGCTTGGTGTGAATTAGCTTCGTTGAAAGGTTCTTAATTCGTAGCTATCAGCTTTTAGCTTTTAGCTTTTAGCTTTTTCAGATTCTAATAGTTATTCAAAAGTTAACTATGTAGATCTAGAGTTACGTAATTCCTTCGTTTCTAGCTTATATATCTGGTTATTTTAATTCACACCAGACGTTTTATACAAAAGATTATCTGAACTATCGGCTTAATTTAATTAGATCGCCTTATCTATTTGGGCAAACAAATAATCGCGATCGCGATTGTTATTGAGTACTACATCAGCAGCAGCTATTTTCTCCCCCAGAGGCATTTGACTATCAATTCTGGCTGTTGCTTGCACGAGAGTTAAATCATTGCGCTGCTGCAATCGAGCAATTTGTAAAGAGCGATCGCAACTAACTACCCAGATTTCAGTTACAGTATCGGTGAGATTGGCTTCAAATAAAAGTGGAATATCTAATACAATAGTATTATCTTCTAGGCATTGTAATTCTCGGTCAAAGCGATCGCGAACGTAGGGATGAATTTGGCTTTCTAACCACTGCTTCTCTACAGCATCATTAAAAATAATTTCTCCTAGACTGCTACGATTTAAAGAGCGATCGGTCTGAATAACCCTGTCGCCATAACGAGCAAAGATAGTTTCTAGAATGGGCGAACCTTTGGCTACTGCTTCTTTAGCATAAAGATCGGCATCCAAAATCGGCAGACGGTATTTATCTTTTAAATAATTAGACACGGTGGTTTTTCCCGTAGCAATTCCCCCAGTCAAACCAATTAATCTCTTCATCGAATCTTTCATACTTTATTAATCTAACCAAAGAAAGTTTTTCTGATTACCGAAGCTTGGTAAACTACTGCGAGATAATTTTAAGTTAAGGAGTAAGACTTTTGTTAGACCAAAAAGCCAAAAAGACGATGTTAAGAAAAATCCCTCACGGACTTTATATCTGTGGTGTCAAAGAGGGAGATGAAATGAATGGCTTCACTGTTAGCTGGTTGATGCAGTCTTCTTTCGAGCCACCTTTGGTAGTTAACTGTGTCAAAAAAGGGACTACCTCCCACGAAATGATTAAAAATACTCAAGTGTTTGCAATCAGTTTCTTAGAAGATGGGCAAAAAGACTTGGCTGCATCCTTTTTCAAGCCCAAAACTCGCGTCGGTAACAAATTTGAAGACGTAGAATTTTATGAAGGGGAAGCCACAGGATGTCCTATTATAAAAGACTCGTTAGGATACATCGAATGTAAAGTCGCAGGTACAGTAGAACAAGGCGACCATACAGTATATGTGGGCGAGGTAATTGCTTCTGGTATTCATCGCGAAGGCGACCAGCTATTACTATCGAGTACTGGTTGGGAATACGGCGGATAGAGATGTGTCTGCGATTTGGGCGATTGCCCCAAAGCCTAAGAACGTATTAGACCTATGGGCATAAATCTTGAGTCGTCATAAGCTTTTGACAAATAACAAAAAACTGTTAAATAAATGTACTTGAGATCTTGCATTGCCCATAGGTCTATTGATTAAGAAGCCATCGCCACTTCTACCATCTGCTGTAGTTCGCCACTTTGATACAGTTCGATCGCAATATCCGAACCGCCAACAAATTCTCCATCAATATAAATCTGAGGAATAGTAGGCCAATTGGAATATTCCTTGACTCCCTGACGGATTTCTGGGTCTGCCAAAATATCTAGAGTTTCGTAGGGTACGCCTAGAGTGTTGAGGATTTGCACCACATTATTAGAAAAACCACACTGGGGCATCAATTTAGACCCCTTCATGAACACCATGATTTTATTTTCGTTAACTAATTTTTCTATTCTTGCTTTTACTTCGGGTGTCATAATTCTATTTACCTAAATTTTCTTAATTTACGCTCTCGATCTAAATTCTACTAAAGAATAAATGTTGAATGCCTATGATTCGATGACTAAGCAGTTTGCCCAGTAGCTTGCCAAGCTTCGGGAGTAAAAGTTTTGAGGGATAAAGCATGAATCGTTTCTGATGCTAGTTCCTCTTGCAACACGCCATAAACCATTTGATGTTGCTTGACTTTATTTTTACCTGCAAAATCGGGAGAAACTATGATGGCTTCAAAATGCTGTCCATCCCCAATAACTTTGACTTCTGCATTGGATAGACGCTCTTGAATTATTGATTGTACTTGTTCGGGGCTAATCATGATTGGCTTATTGTGACTAAAAAAATCAGCGATGAGTAGTAATAACTATTGTTATTTAAATCCTAACTGCTTAGAGCAACAAGATCTGGGATCTTAATTAACTATTGAGGATCGCCAGGAATAGGTGCGGGATCTGCGGGCGGTACGGATGAGGGCGGTAGAGCTGGGTCTACGGGAGGGGCGGTATCCGCAGGAGGGAGATCGTTAGCTGGGGGTGCTTCTACAGGAGGGTTATCGCCTCTTCCTGGGGGAGTAAAGGGAACATCAACAAAGCCAATTTCTAATAACTGTTCGTAGGCTTTTTTTCCCAATCCACTACCAGGGCTTTGGGAGGTAACGATTTGTACCAACAAAGGGATCGATAGTTCGGGTTTTTTTTGCGCTCGATGAACTAAAGCCAGTTGATAGGTAGCGTTGTCTCTTTCAATTCCTGTATCCAAAGCTTTTTTGCGGTGAGACTCGGCTGCTGCATTATCTAAACCAGTAAAACTATTGAATAGTTGCAGATAGAAATTGGATAGTTGATTGTATACCTGTCGCGCATTCTGCAGCTTTTGAGCAGCAAGATCGTATTGTTGATTATTGACCGCTTCATCTGCTTCTGCCATCAATTTTTCGCCACCTTCAATGCTAAAAATGCTCTCGGATGGGGTTTCTGGTTGGGCAATGTCTTCTACAGTCGATTCTGCATCGGGTGTTTCCTGGGCATTGATAGAAGCAAGAGGAGCGAATAAAAATAAACTCAGGAATAATAAGTAACGGGTAGAAAAGTTAATAATATTTATTTTGGGCATAATTAGATATTTTTAATTGGCGATCGCTATTTATCTAAAAAAACTATTGAGCTTGGGGTATCTTACCATTTCACTATTACTAAGTAGGAGTCCTAACGAGTCACTTACAAGAGTGACATATTGCATCGGTTAGCATGGGGCAAGAATCAGAAATTAGATCTATTTTGAGTAAATGCTGTTAAATATTACTACTACTCATCAACCCGCTACAGATTTGGGATATTTACTCCACAAACATCCTGATAAATGTCAATCTTTTCCGATGACTTTTGGACGGGCGCACGTATTTTATCCAGAGTCTAATACTCAAAGATGTACTGCTATTGCTGGATATCAATCCTGTAGATCTGGTGCGGGGTAAATCTAATAGTCAGGGTGAGGGG
>CAYXWE010000159.1:0-7390 GCA_964468145.1 uncultured Pleurocapsa sp. | reverse complement strand
CACCACCAGAAAATCGATGAAAAATCGACCTTTAGTTAGTATTATCATCAATAATTATAATTACGAGCGATTCTTAGAAGATGCGATCGATAGTGTTTTAGCTCAAACCTATCGCAATTTAGAGATCGTCGTGGTTGATGATGGTTCAACAGATAATTCTTCAGAAATTCTGGCGATTTCTGTAGCTCGCGCAGCTAAAGAAAAGCATCGTATTAAGCCAATTTTCCAAGAAAATGGCGGTCAAGCATCTACATTTAATAAGGGTTTTGCAGCGAGTAAGGGGGAAATTATCTGTTTTCTAGATTCAGACGATACCTTTGCCCCTCAGAAAATAGCCAAAATTGTTGAAATATTTGCGACTTATGATGATATCGGATGGTGTTTTCACTCACTAATACTAGAAGATTATCAAACCAAAGAATTTTTGGGAGTAAATGCGGAGAAAGGTACGCGCAAGTGTGACTTTAGAAATATTATGCAACAGGGTAAGCTACCGTTTTTTGGTTCTCCTACTTCGGGCTTATGTTTTCGTCGCTCTCTTTTAGAGCAAATACTACCGATGACAGAAAGTCTCAGACGAGGTGCAGATCGTTATCTAGTAGCTTTCGCTCCAGCTTTGAGTCCTGGCTACTATTTAGATGAAATATTGGCAAGCCAGAAAATACACGAGAACAATGGCAATACTCTTCAAGTGGGTGAAAAATTTGCTAAGAGACGAGCCTTTAAAGCATTGACAGTAGCCTACTGTATGAGGTCTAAGTTACCTAAGTTCTATCGGTTCAGCGATCGCCTTTTCTCTAGAGGTTTGAGCCTTTATTGGCAAGGGGAGTTTAAACCTCCAGAGCAAAAAGAATTGGTCGCTCGATATTTATCCAGTAGTAATTTGGTTTCCAAAATTAGGATATATCTCATGGCTTCATACCACAATCAACCTTGGAAAAGAGCCAAGTCACTCGTCCCCCACGAACAAAAAGTTTCTCAACTGAAGTTTTAAATCTTTTTTATAAATCATATAATCTCATACTGTAGTAGTCTCATTTCATCTAAAGTACCTAAATTTTGAATCATTTGCGAAAACAAAAATGACTAATAACTTACAACAAATGACTTTGGGAATAGATAATGTTGGCTACTCAAACAGGATTGCTATATATAAATAATTATTCAAAATAATTGGGTTTTAATTAGTGAGTTTAATAGTTTTAAATGTCGGACAAAATTACTATATTAGAGGTGGTTCAGACCAATATCAATTTGCCTTAACTCAGTTATTAGAGAATTACGATCATCAGGTCATTCCTTTTGCTAGCAACAATCATAAAAATTTTGATACTCCCTGGTCAAAGTATTTTCCTGAAGGGGTAAACTTCGACAATCCTAATATTTCGGATCTCATCAAGTTTGTTTATTCTCGCAAGGCTGCTGAGTCCATGAGGCTTTTGTGTCGAGAACAATCAATCGATCTGGCTCATTTACACATATACTATGGTCAGTTGACTAGCTCGATCCTAACTCCTCTCAAGCAAGCAGGAATACCCATCGTACAGACCTTACACGAGTATAAAATAGTTTGTCCCGTGTATTCTTTGATGTCTAGTAACGAAATTTGCCAAGCTTGCAATGGCTCTAACTTTTGGCAAGCAACTATTAAACGTTGTAATCGAGGGTCGCTCTCTCGCTCCCTTCTCAGTACCATCGAATCTTATGCTTCCCATATTTTGGGTGCAGTCGATAAAGTGGATCGCTTTATTGCGGTTAGCCATTTTCAGCGAGAGAAGCTAGTAGAGTTGGGTATTCCCCAAGAAAAGATTAGTACCGTTCACAATTTTATCGATTTATCTAAGATCTCTCCCAGCCAAGGAGTGGGTGACTACTTTCTCTTTTTTGGCAGGTTAGAAAGATACAAAGGTATTTTTACTTTAATTGAGGCTGCATCTACTCTCAAAGATACCCCCTTACTAATTGTAGGGGATGGTACCGATCGTCACGAGATAGAACAGATGATTGAGGAACGAGATTTAAACCAGATAAAATTACTCGGTTTTAAGCGGAAAGACGAGCTAGACGAACTAATTAAAGGTAGTATTTGCACTATAACTCCTTCCCAGTGGTATGAGACTTTTGGACTCACTTTAATCGAATCTTTTGCTCGTGGCAAACCAGTAATTGCTAGCAGGATTGGGGGGATGACCGAAATTATTACCGATGGAGTGGATGGCTATCTCATCGAACCTGGAAATATTTTGGAATTGCGATCGCGCATGGAATGGATGAGCAAACACAAAACACAAGCACTACAAATGGGAAGGCTTGGTAGAGAAAAAGTAGCTCAAAAATTTAATTCCGAACTTCATTATCAAAAGTTGATGAAGATATATCAAAAACTACTATAAGGGTTTTATAATGTAACTTATTTTTATTTTGGCATTAATTAGGGCGCGTCATCAATAAAGGGGAAGAAAGCTCAACAAGCGAGGAAACCCGCAGGAGCATGGTACGTCTTCCACTCCCGTGTTGACGATACGCCCTAATCTATTATTAGCTTTAATTTTACCTAAAAATTATAATATTTTTCAACTAGATTTAATACTTAAATAGCCTTCAAAATCAAGTCAAGAATGAATTTAAAATATAGTCTTAATAAAGTTTGGCATTCTAATACTCAAAAAGTAATGTCATTGACAGTTTTTGGCATGATTTTGTCATTTGTCATGGATATTGCGATCGCAGCCAAATTGGGGACAAGTCAAACAGCAGACTCTCTAATTTTAGCTTTAACTCTGCCAATTATGCTAGATACCATTATTAGAGAAAGCACCAAATTTAGTTTAGTTCCCTTGTTTATGGAACGCAAAATGAATTTGAATAGCCAAGAATTTGAATATTTTATTAGCGGACTATGTAATTTTGGCTTTTTATTGGGGATTATTTTAACTATCTTAATTGAATTTTTAGCTCCAGTTTTTATCCCCATTCTTACCCCCAATTTATCGATTCCAGGGCAAGAGCAAACCATTTTTCTCTTACAAGTATGCGCTCCACTAGTAATTTTTGTCCCTAACATTACGATATTGAGCGTATTGTTGAACAGTCAAAAAAACTTTAGCACTGCTGCCCTGCGTCATGCAGTTGTCAGAGGATTAATTGTATTTGCTATCTTGATGTACTGGCAATCTCCAGATATAAGTTACATGATTGCTGCCAGTCACGTTGTAGGATTTGTAATTTTCTTTCTGATGCTATTTGTGGAAAATTATCGTAGCGGATTTAGATATCAGTGGCTAGCTTTTTCTTCTCTCGAAGATATCAAGCAGCTAGGCTCTTTTGCTTCCTATCCTACCTTAGGCTTTGCTTTAGGACAGGCTTCGCGATTAGTAGAGCGTTTGTTAACCTCAATGGTTGCAGTCGGTGGAGTTTCGGCTTATTATTATGCTCTGCGCATCTTCTCTTCGGTTCAAACCGTAGTTGGGGTTAGTATTGCAACTACAAGTTTACCTGCGATGACAGAACAAAACTTGGCTGGCAATCAAGAACGTTTGACTAAAATAATTCGCAAAAATCTTTTAAATTCTTTGAAGTTGGCTTTACCCATAACCTTAGTCATTGTTTTATTCAACAAACTTATCATTAGTCTTTTATACCAACGTGGTGCTTTTGATGCTACTGCTGTAGACCTTACCTCCCAGATTCTTTTCTGGCTGGGTTTAGGGCTAACATTTAATTGTTGCATTCCGATACTACAGTCAGTGTTCTATGCCCAGCAACGATATCGGTCGGTTTTCTTGAACATGGTGCTGCTTGTGATAGTTAACCTGGGTTTAGCCTGGTTGTTATCCCAGACCATAGGCTTAATTGGTATCAGTATTGCTTTATCTGTGGCTGTAGCTGTAGCTACTGGCAATGTAATATTGATGCTGCGTCGCTTGGGAATTTATATCATTCCTCAATTTAAGCGCAAACATTAAACAAAACGCACAGTACCATCGCCCCTAACTACTCGTCCAATTTGAGATGCAGCAATTTCCCTAGTCTTAAACCAGGCTAGGGCATCATCAGCGCGATCGCTATTGATAATTACCACAAACCCAATCCCCATGTTGAAGGTATTAAACATGGCAGGGCGATCGACGTTACCCGCCGATGCCAACCAGTTGAAGATCGGTGTTACGCTCCAGCTATCTAACTCTACTTCTATAGACTGATTTGCAGATAAGCAACGGGGCAAATTTTCTGGCAAACCACCCCCTGTGATGTGTGCCATGCTATGAACTTCTATATCCGTAGCCAAAAATTCTAAAATTGGTTTAACGTAGATTTGCGTTGGAGTAATTAATTCTGTCCCCAAACTACTACCTTTGAGGACATCGGGAGTATCCGACCAAGAATATTGACCTGTCTCCATAATTTTCCTGACTAAACTAAAGCCATTACTATGCACTCCCGTACTGCTCAATCCAATAGCAACGTCTCCCAACTCAACTTTAGATCCATCAATTAGCTTACTTTTTTCGACTACTCCGACGCAAAAACCAGCTAAGTCATATTCTCCTAGTTGATAAAAACCAGGCATTTCTGCGGTTTCTCCTCCCAAAAGAGCGCAACCACTCAAACGACATCCTTGGGCAATGCCTGTAACTACTTGGGCTAACTGCTGGCTGTTTAATTTACCAGTGGCTAAATAATCTAAGAAAAATAATGGCTCTGCACCAGAGGTTAAAATATCGTTGACGCACATAGCTACCAAATCGATCCCTACCGTATCGTGGCGATTTAATTCTTGAGCAATTTTTAGCTTAGTGCCAACTCCATCCGTCCCAGAGACTAAAACAGGCTGTTGATAACCAGCAGGCATTTGAAAATAGCCTCCAAAACCCCCCAGTCCTCCCAAAACTTCGGGTCTTTTGGTACTTTCAACAGTGTCGCGAATTTGGTTAACAAAAGAGCGTCCTGCAGAAACATCAACACCAGCGTCTTTATAGTCCATAAGTAATATTGTGCAAATAAAAGTAGCTATTAAATTTAAGCTCATTTCGTTTATGGTTTGTACCTATAAACTCAATTTAAAGTAATCTAAATCTACTGTGGTTTCGGTCTTTTTAGAAGATCTAGGTTTCGCTTTTGCTAAAAAAAATCAGCTTTTGGTTATTTTACCGAGCTTTAGAGCATTTTCGGCACTTATCGAGGGATTTTGTAAACCTTATTTATGAGAACTTTAAGTTTGATTTGAGTATTTACACAATTCTCTAATTACTTTTATCTATTTTAGTATTGATGAAAATAAAAATGAATTATATTGATAACTTTTTTGTATTTGAAAACCGAGCTTGAAATTATAATGAATATTAATTTTTTAAAGAGTAGTAAATTGCTCGCCACCTCAGCTTTATTTAGTATCTTGAACTTTGGTTTGTCCGCTAATATATCTCAGGCAAAACCAATTAATAAAAGTCTTAAAACCGTTCCTACAATTTCTTCCCTCAAGCCACGAGCTAATCTAGCTTTAGATCTACATTTAACTTTATCTCGCAGTGTTATTGACGAAACTCACAATCGCGAGTTTAAACTACAAAACCTTCTAGAGCTTTCTCAAACAGAGCCATTAATTCCCGTCCGCAACCAACCATTAATAGCCAATTCCTTTTCTGGTCAAGCTTCATGGTATGGTCCTGGTTTTCATGGTCGTCTTACTGCTAGCGGAGAAAGATATAACCAAAATACTCTAACTGCTGCCCACCGCAATCTTAGATTTGGTACTAGAGTCAAAGTTACCAACCTCAATAATGGTCGCTCTGTGGTGGTTAGAATCAACGATCGCGGTCCTTATGCCAAAGGCAGAGTAATCGATGTTTCTGCTGCTGCTGCTCGCACTCTCGGTATGATCCAGTCGGGAGTAGCTCCTGTTACTGTAACTATTTTGGGAAGATAACAAAAAGAATGTTTAATGATAAATGTTCACTTGTTTAATGTTCGGCGATCTATGGTGCTTCTGCTCAAGTCAATATCCGAATTACGCGCTCAAACGGCAATCTACCGCCAACAAAATGGACTCAAAATCGGGCTAGTGCCAACGATGGGAGCTTTGCACCAGGGTCATTTGAGCTTGATCGAACGGGCGATCGCCGATAGCGATTGTGTTATTGTCAGTATCTTTGTTAATCCCCTCCAGTTTTCTCCTAATGAAGATTTGGCAGATTATCCTCGTCAACTAGAACAGGATTTAGAACTTTGTCAGCAGTTGGGAGTCGATCTTGTATTTGCTCCCAATGCTGAAGCTATCAACAGTGACGGAGATACAGAGGCATTAAATAGCACCACTACAGTCATTCCTCCCCAAGCAATGACTAATAGACTCTGCGGTCAATATCGTCCAGGGCATTTTAGAGGAGTGGCGACTATTGTTACCAAATTACTAAATATTATCCAACCAGACCGAGCTTATTTTGGACAGAAAGATGCTCAACAGCTAGCAATAATTAATCGTTTGGTGAAGGATCTTCATCTACCTGTAGAAATTATTCCTTGTCCTATTGTTAGGGAATTATCCGGACTGGCTTTAAGTTCGCGCAACCAGTATTTAACTCCTGAAGAAAAGACACAGGCAGCAAATATTTTTCAGAGTTTGCACCAAGCTGAAATTGCTTTCAGTCAAGGAGAAAAAAGCAGTCAAAAGTTAATTAATTTAGTCGAAGAAGAATTAAAACCAGTTGAAGCCGTTAAAATTCAATACGTCGAGCTAGTAGATCCCGTCGATCTTCAACCAATCGAGCAAATTCAAATATCGGGATTATTAGCGATCGCCGCTTATGTTGGTTCAACTCGTCTCATTGATAATATAGTGTTAAAAAAACGTCAGCCAATTGTCGCTATTGATGGCCCTGCGGGGGCTGGTAAGTCTACTGTTACCCGTCGTGTCGCTCATCAGCTAGGTTTGCTCTATCTAGATACGGGGGCAATGTATCGAGCAGTAACCTGGTTGGTTATGAAATCGAATATTCCTCTCGATGATGAATCGGCGATCGCTAATTTAATTGCTAATGTCAATCTCAAACTAACCTCTCCCAATGCAGTAAACTTGCCCGCAATAGTTCATATTGATAACCAAGAGGTGACTACAGACATTCGTACTCCAGAAGTTACCGCCAACGTATCGGCGATCGCTGCTCAATCTGCTGTTAGAGCTAAACTGCTCAAGATGCAGCAGCAATGGGGGGTAGAAGGAGGGATTATTGCCGAAGGACGAGATATTGGCACAAATGTCTTTCCCGATGCAGAATTAAAAATCTTTTTAACTGCCTCTGTCGAAGAAAGAGCCAAAAGACGCTGGCAAGATTTACAAAATCAAGGACGAGATATCGAGCTTCAACAGTTAGCCCAAGATATTCAAAAACGA
>CAYXWE010000158.1:0-7420 GCA_964468145.1 uncultured Pleurocapsa sp. | reverse complement strand
GATCGCAACGATATCAATACCATTCAAGATCTTAAGGGTAAAAACTTTATGGCAGTACAGCCCAACGCTTTTGGGGGTTGGCAAATGGCCAAAGGTGTTTTGTATGACCAAGGTATAGAAAAAGCGGAAAAGTTTTTCAAAACATTAGATTACGGCGATACTCACAATAATGTAATTAAAGCAGTTGCCAGCGGACAGGTAGATGCGGGTACGATTCGGACAGATGCTTTAGAAAGAGCGGTACAACGGGGTGAGGCAAAACTAGAGGATTTTAAAATTATCAACCAACAGCAAACCGAAGGATTTCCCTTTGTACACAGTACGCCTTTGTATCCCGAATGGCCTTTTGCTTCGGCAAAGGGCACCTCTCTCGAACTAGAAGAACTAGTAGCAAAAGCTTTGTTCGATATGCCCAAAAATAGCCCCGCAGCTCAAGCAGCTAAAGCAGAAGGCTGGACTGTACCTCTCAGCTATCGACCGGTACACGATCTATTTATCGATCTTAATCTTGCTCCCTACGATGAAATCGGGCAGATTACCATTGAGGATCTCATTCAAGATTATTTCTGGTTGTGGATTGGTTTAATAGGATTGCTATTTGGTTTGGCTGGATACGCCATCTATTCCCAAAGAAGGGCATTCATACAGGAAAAAAATAACCAAGCGGATCTCAACGAATTAAACAAATCTCTCGAAGAAAGTGCAGCAGAACAAAGACAACAAAGAGAAGAACTAGAAGATGCAGTCATGGGCTTGATGGAGGCTCTAGAACCAGCAGCAGATGGA
This sequence comes from uncultured Pleurocapsa sp., assembly GCA_964468145.1. Lineage (GTDB taxonomy): Bacteria > Cyanobacteriota > Cyanobacteriia > Cyanobacteriales > Xenococcaceae > Waterburya. Next base: position 6,634 of record CAYXWE010000158.1, on the reverse strand, counting down.
GATCTAACGGTACGCGCTCAACTATCAGAAGGGGATGTCGGCATCATTGCCGATTTGTTCAATGCTATTGTCGAGAACTTAAGGGATATTGCCCTCCAGGTAAAAAAATCCGCAGGACAAGTCGGTTCTTCTCTTCAGCAAAATGAAGGTTCGGTAAGAGAAATTGCCGAGCAAGCAGCCGTAGAAGCCAAGCAAATTCAAAATACCCTATCTTCAGTCGAGCAGATGTCTAGTTCCATTCAAGAAGTAGCCACTAACGCCGAGAAAACTGCACTCATCTCTAATGATGCTTTTATTAGTGCCAAGGAAGGTAATGCGGTCATGGATCGAACCGTAGATAGTATTCAAGGCTTACGGACTACCATTGGCGATACAGCTAAAAAGATCAAACGTTTGGGAGAGTCTGCCCAGCAAATTTCTCAGGTAGTAGCCTTAATTGACGAAATAGCTCTCAAAACCAACCTCCTGGCGATTAACGCTTCTGTAGAAGCAGCTCGTGCGGGGGAATTGGGTCAAGGCTTTACCGCAGTTGCCGAACAGGTGGGTGCGCTAGCAGAACAATCAGCAAAAGCTACTAAAGAAATTGCTCAATTAATTGCTGCCATTCAGCAAGAGACGCAAGAGGTTGTTTCAGCAATGGAGACAGGTACTAGTCAGGTAGTTGATAGTACCCGTTTGGTAGAGGCGACAAAAGTTAGTTTAGGTACAGTACTCAATAAGTCCCAAGAAATCGATCGTCTGATGAAGTCAATCTCAGAAGCGACGATCTCTCAAGCTCAAACTTCTCAGGCTGTTACTGAAATTATGATGCTCAACAGCCAAGCATCCCAAAAACGTTCTCAATCTTCTGGTCAAGTAGCTCAAGCGATTCAAAGTACCACAGCTATTTTGGGACAACTACAGGAGTCGGTAGCTCAATTTAAAGTATCCAAAACTGATGAGATACCTAATACTCAAATGCCCGTATAAGGGCAGTTATTAGCTATTAATTATTAATTATCAATATGGATACCGAGCAACAAGCACGAATAGACTTCTTAAATGAAGCAAATGAATATTTTGACAACCTCGAATCGCTGCTCATCGAACTGGATACTCAAGGAGCAGAAGTAAGTATATTAGATTCTGCCATGCGTGCTGCTCACTCTCTCAAGGGTGGTGCTGCCATGATGCGGTTTAGTGCCTTGAGTAAAATTTCCCATCGCTTGGAAGATTTTTTAAAAATTCTGCGAGTGCGTCAAGATGATACTTTGGTCGATCGCGAAGTAACCAATTTGTTACTTCAGGGTGTAGACTGTCTGCGAGAAGCCAGAGATCTTCATCGGCAAAATGCTGACATTGGCGAAGACTGGTTGGCTAGCAATACAGAACCAATTTTTGAAGCTCTAACTGCTAGATTAGGCAGTCTGAGTGATGAGGATGAAGATCGTTTACTAGCAGAAGAAGAGCAGATTGATGTTTCTAGCTTAATTTTTCAGAGTGGAGTGGAAGATTGTCTAGAAAGTTTTATACCTCAAATCGATCTGCTCGCACCTGCGGAGCTAAAAGCAGAATTAGCTATACAGGCAGAGCAGTTAGGGGAATTTGGAACGATGAGCCAAATCGAACCTTTCGTGCAACTATGCCAGTCCGTCAGCCAACAGCTAGCGGTAGTATCTTTAGATCGGGTAAAAGATTTGGCTTTACAAGCGGTTAAACTATGGGAGCGATCGCACGCCCTGGTTTTGGTCGGTAGGATGGATAAACTACCCACCCACATAACCGCCGATGATAATCTGAAATCTCCAAGTGCTGACCAGCCTAATATTGCCAATCTAGTCGATGCAGCAGAGTTAGCCGAGATTAGAGATTTCGCTACTCAAGAATTAGGCTCTGGTAGTAACAGTATCTCAAATGAAGAAATAAATCTTGATGAGTTTATTCCTCTAGCTGCGGAATTATCGGAATTGGATGCAGCCTTTGAGTCCCTAGATATTCCTGAAACAGACGAAATCAACAGCCCAATATCTCAGCCAGTTGTCGATCTCGATCTCGATGCCTTAACTCCCAATGCTGCCGAGTTATCAGAATTGGATGCAGCCTTTGAATCCCTAGATACTCCCGAAACAGATGAAATCAACAGCCCAATATCTCAGCCAGTTGTCGCTCTCGATCTCGATGCCTTAACTCCTGATGCTGCGGAGTTATCAGAATTGGATGCAGCTTTTGCCCAAATAGAAATGCCAAATCCAGTATCAAATCTTATTTCTCCTCAGAAAGAAGTTTCCCAACCAATATCCGTACCATCAACCTCTTTACAACCACAAAAACAAGAGCAAGTCAGAATGGTGCGCGTCTCTGCTCAACAGCTAGAACGTCTCAACGATCTGTCTAGTCAGTTGATTTTAGAACGGAATGCAGCAATTTTGCGTTTAACTCAGCTAGAAAATTTCGTCGCCCTCAGCAAAGAAAGAATGCGTCGTTTGGAACAATCTAGCCACCAACTGCGCAAACTATATGACTGGGCATCGTTGGCGGGGGAGGAACGCCCAATGATTTCACCAAGAATGATTGCAAAAAATCAGCCAGAGAGGGCCAGAGCTAATGCCTCTTGGGAATCAACTTCTAGTCCGACATCCGAAAAATTCGACACCTTAGAAATGGATCGCTACAGCGATCTGCATTTGCTATCTCAAGAACAAATGGAAACCATCGTTCAATTACAGGAAGTAACCACAGATATCGATTTGGGCGTAGCAGAAATGGGTCAGACGATTCGCAACTTCAGATACACCACCCGCGAATTACAACAAACCGTAACGCGATCGCAAATGCGTCCTTTTTCGGAACTAGTAAGTCGTTTTCCCCGATTAATTCGCAATCTTTCTACCCAACATAATAAGCAAGTAGATTTAGTTATCGAAGGAAAAACTACCTACATAGATCGTCAAGCTTTAGAATTATTGGCAGATCCTTTAACTCATTTGCTACGAAATGCCTTCGACCATGGTTTGGAAGACACCGAAACTAGGATTGCAGCAGGGAAACCCCCTGCAGGAAAAATTACTCTAGAAGCCAGACAACAGGGCAACCAAAGCGTAATTACGATCGCCGATGATGGAGGCGGTATCGATCTGCAGAAAATTCGCCATCGCCTTTTAAAATTAGGCTTTTCTTTAACTCAGGTCAACGAAATTCCAGAAAGCGATCTCCTGGAGGCTATTTTTGAACCTGGATTTAGTACTGCCGATCGGGTTACCGAATTATCTGGTCGTGGTGTTGGTATGGACGTAGTACGCAACCATATACAGCAAATTCGGGGCGATATTCAAGTTGAAACTGAGCTAGGAAAAGGAACAACCTTTACTGTTACTGTTCCTCTATCTCTGTTAGTGATGAAGGTTGTCATTGTGGAAAGTGCGGGTCTGGTTTTTGCAATTCCCGTCAGCAGTATCAAAGAAATTATTCGCTATGACGATAACTTAGTTACTAAAAGCGACAAAGAAGAGCAGATAACTTGGAATAGTCAATCTATATCTTTGCTGCGCCTAGAAAAATATCTCCAGTTTTCCAGACCCTGTAAACCGTTTGAAATGACAGGAAACCCGAAAATTCAAGCTCCCACTGTCCTTATTTTTGCAGCCAACAATCGCTTAGAAGGAATATATCTCCAAAAGTACTGGAATGAAGAAGAGGTGGCTATTAGAACTGTAACTTCTTCAATCCCCCTACTTCCAGGTTTTGCTGGTTCTACTGTACTAGGAGATGGACGGGTAATTCCCCTAATTGAACCTATTGCTCTAAGTAAAGGAATTGCCAAACGACAACGGGGGTCAGTTTTCGATTTGACTACTTCAGGTGAGGAGAATAATTCTAGTTTTGACTTTCCCGCCAGCGATCGCTCTACTATTTTAGTCGTGGATGATTCGGTAAATGTGAGACGTTATTTGGCAGGAATCTTAGAACGTAACGGTTATCAGGTAGAAGAAGCTAAAGATGGTCAGGATGCAGTCGACAAACTAACCAACGGACTCCAGGTACAGGCAGTAATTTGTGATGTTGAAATGCCTCGTCTAGATGGTTATGGCGTACTGACCGAAGTAAAGTCAGAACCCACTCTAGAACATATTCCCATTGCCATGCTTACTTCCCGCAGCAGCGACAAACATCGTAAATTAGCCCTAAAACTCGGTGCATCCGCTTATTTCTCTAAACCTTTTAACGAGCAAGAAATGTTACAAACTCTAGGAAGTTTAATCGGACAAAAAAATTAAATTAGAATCACTAAGTAGCTCAACTTAAGTTTTCCAATTTGACAATAGGATATTCATTAACGCAGCCTAATTTTATAATTCTTGTAATGGGAATAGTATTAACGACACAATTACTATAAGATATGGCTTCTAATGTCGAAACGAATTCCGCAGTCCAAATATTTTCCCGAACAGCAATATTATTTTGATGGAGAAAATCGAGTAAAGATAATCGCTTAATTCCAGGTAGTATTCCTGACTTTAAACTGGGAGTATACCAAGAGCCATCTCGCCAGCCCCAAAGATTGCCAGTGCTAGTTTCGAGCCAGTTATTCTGGCTATCGGTTAATATTGCCTCTCTAGCATTAAAATCGAGGGCGCGATCGCGAGCTAAATAAGCCCCTAGATAATTACCAGTCTTATATTGCGCTAGTTCTCTTGTATATAGCTCGTCCGATCCTACCCAAGCGGTTATACCTTGCTCCTGACGTTGCTTGAGATCTTTTGGTAAATTTCGTCCGATAATCCATTCTTTCCCACTGGGGAAAATTGTCATTCTCAAAACGGGATAGTAAGTTAATAGTTGTCTTGCACCCTGAGATAATCTTTGCCAATCGGGTTGTTTCCAGTCAAAAGCTCGAATACTACTATTGAGGCGATCGCAATGAGCTTGCCAACAAGTTAACCGATGATGGAGAGATTCTTCGTACACTCGCATCGTTGTGAATACGCTTGCGCCGTAACACAATCCTGGTTCGTTAATATCTAGATGTATTTGCTGAGAATCAATCAGCTTGCCATCATACCAATACATATCTCATAGTTTTTTACTACTCCACCATTAAGATCGTCAATTTGCTATTAACCTACAATCTAATTTCTGATTTCACGTCTTCGGTGGTCGGCTTTTCTTGCTCTTCTTCGATTAGGTAATTTAAACAAATAAAACCAATAAAACCCGCAATAGTCGAAACGATCAGAAGTAAAATCAAAGGTTTTAACCATTTTGGTTGTTCCTTAACAGCTAAGTCTTCTTTATCTCTAATTGGATCGTCTGGTATTTTGTCTGGTATTTCTGTGTCTTTGGAAGAAGAAGCATCGGGAATAGTAGTACCCGCTAAAGAATTAGTTAAATTGGCATCAGACCACAAATTAGATTCGTCAACTGCAAATTCTACATCGGACCAATTGACCTCTAACTCCAAATTACCAGCAGGAAAACCTACTTTACAATGAACCAAAGCTACAGTGACATTATCATGACCGTTATCTCGATTGGCAATCTCAATTAAATTTTCTACAGCCTGGGCAAGACCTTTTTTGCCTTCTAAAACAGGTGAAATTTGATGTCGCCAATGTTGCTCTACGCGATCGAAATCGCTCAAACCATCAGTACACAGTAAAAATATGCAGTCATCCTCAATCATATATCGCTGTAAGTTGGGATGGAGGGCAGCCGAATCCCTCATGCCGATCGCTTGAATCAATGCACCAGCAGAAGGATATTGTAGAGAATCGCGATAAACTGCATAACCCAGCCGTACCTCTCTCGAAGCTAGGTCATCGTCGGTAGTTACTTGATGGCAGCTATTGGGAGTAATCCAATATATACGAGAGTCTCCCACATGAGCTAAGTACATTTCATGAGCGCAGGAAAGAGCCATGACTAAGGTAGTACCCATGCGCTGTCTTTCTTGACGCTGTTCGCTATCGTTGCGCTGATTGATTAAATCGTTCGACCCGTTAATGTACTTAATTAGCTTTCCCAAAACCTTTCCTGGGCTATGATTCTGATTCTCTAGGGAGAGTTTAGATATTTTCTGGCGTAAATATTTGATTGTTTCGGTCGAGGCAATTTCTCCGCCTTCATGACCCCCTACTCCATCGCAAACAATAGCTAAAGAGTTGACTGACTGAGGAATATTCTCAGAATCAGAGTGAATCGGATGTGCTGCATCTTCATTGTTTCTACGATTTGGACCAGAATCGCTCAGAGCATAAATTTGATAAGAATATTCTCTGGCTTGGCGACATAGATCGAGGGCGCGGTCTAGTACGGCGATCGCTTGAATGATTTCATCTATTTTCCCTCTTTCTAAGTGATTCCCAAGCTGTAAAATTACGTCTCGAACGCTGGAATTAGCATTTTGTCCCCACTGTATCCAGAGGCTGCCCAAATTTCTTAAGCTAGGTTGATATTCTACATCGAACTGTAGCTGCAAAATTTGTACTGCTTGACCATTGATTCTAATTAGATCGGAATTGAGTAAGGTAGATGCTACTTTTTTGTTCGATAGGGGCTTCCACAGTTTAGCTATTTGCCACAGCCAGTTAAGTTGTTGAAAACTAGTGGCATTGGACCATAAGTTTTCCAATTTAGGAATTAATTGCTGAGGATATAC
>CAYXWE010000157.1:0-7429 GCA_964468145.1 uncultured Pleurocapsa sp. | reverse complement strand
TTTTAACGAGAGGTAAAATTGCGCTCTACGCTACTTGTTATCTGCTACTTATGAACGAGCGAATTTTGGTTTCGGGTTGAGCGAGAGCAAAATTCGCTCGGTACTTACGCTGAGAGTCGAATCGGCGCAATCGGCGATCGCCAAGTGATTTGCACCTTCAACAATGATTAAATGAATATCGCCTCGCTCAGTGCCGATCGCCTCCCTAAAAGGGCGTATTATAGGCGTAGTAGGAATTCCCCACTGTTCTAGATTAGTGTCCGCTTAATAGTGGGATAAGTTCATGGGCATAAGTCCTGAGTTATCGTAAGTGTTTGACAAATGACTAAGGACAAAAAACTATTGAATGAGCGATCGCGCTACTTTCCCGATCGCGCCCGGGTCTAATGTAAATCAGTTTGTTTATCTTGTTTAATTACTTAGATAAAAGTTATTATTTCATGACGAAATCAAAAATTATCGCGTTCTAAAGATAATTTCGCCATCATGTATCACCACAAAGTCTAGCTTTAGTGGTCCAGCAGTATAGGTATTTTCTGCTACGATTGCTTTAATTTCGTTAACGGGCTGAGTGGACTGAGTAATTTGATTCACAAACGCCACCAGACTTTCCACTCTATTGTCACCAATTTCAATTTCTCCCAAAACTCCCGCTCGTTGAGCGCGAAACTTAGATACGGCTAGTAGCCAATTTAATCGCTCCTGCACCTCCTGGCGAGTGACGTTACTCGAATCAATAGAAACAGTGGCAATTTCTTCATCTTCAGGGAATATTTGTTGATTGAGAGCAAGATCGGCAAACACTTCGACTCTTTTTTCTCCTTGAACGTAGTTACCAGCAGAAAGAATTCTGATTACATAATCTCTTCCATCTTTAATCTGGGAGGCTAACTGTTCTACTTGAGATCTAGTAATTTTGACAATACGCTGTTGGGATTGTGCGCCACTAAACTGAGTGGATTTAACTGCTTCTGTGTTGGCTTTTCTCAGTAAACTATCGATCGCCGATCTGGCTGCATTAGGCTCGACAATTCTCACGACTGCAGAAGAAAGGACTTGACCTTTGACAATAGTAATTTTCTTTTCCCGTAGCTCTTGATAAGACTGTTCTAAAGCTGCTACATCTCTAGATAAAAAACTTAATTGACTTTCTAGCTGTTCTAATCTCTTAGTTCGTAATTGCAGGCTGGTTTCAGCTGCAGCGATCGCTTCATCGAGATTAGCAATGGAGCGATCGCGTTCTTGAACCTGCTGTTGCAATATTGCTTGTTGTTCTTCTAATTCTTGGAGGCGAGTTTCCTTTTGTACCAAAGTGCGATCGCGATCGTTAATCTCTTGTTCTCGCTGCTGTAATTGACTTTGTAGCTCTTGACTTTGCTGTTCTAATTGATTCAGCTGTGCCAACTGATTTTCTCTTTGAGCCAATAAATTGTCCAACTCTTGTTTTAGCTTGGCTGCTTGAGTCGAAGTCTTTTTTAACTGTTGTTTGGATTGTTCAAAATCGAGATTAATCGCCTCTAAATCTGTAACTGCTTGACTTTGCTCTTGTCTGACTTTACCAAGCTGTTGTTCGACCTCTTGCTTTTGTTGTCTTACTTTAGCTAGTTCCCCTTCAATCTGGCGTTTCTCTTTGAGAATATCGTCTAGTTGAAAAATTCCCCGCCGTAAAGATTTACTAAAACTAAACAAAATGCCCAAAGTAAGCGCGGAAATCAACATTCCCGTAACCACCGTAATTATCGCTGCCGTTTGGCGGGGACGGAGGTTGAATAATCTCAGCCTAGCTTTACCAATTTTAGTTCCTAAGCGATCGCCTAATGATGCAATAATACCCCCCAGAAGAAAAATCGCTGCAATTAGGATATAACCGCTGGTCATGGGCAATAGTAATAAATTTGCAGTAGATAACCTATCTCCTGAGTTTGGAGATAGTTCGATCGATTGACACTCGATTATCTTAAGTGAATTGCTGGCTTAAGGCTACAGGATTGTGTACGGTAATCTTTTTCTTGTGAATTGTGACCATTTCCTTATCCCGCAAGTCTCCCAAAAGCCTAGTGACAGTTACTCTAGTCGAACCTATAGCTTCGGCGATCGCCTGATGGGATAGTTTGAGGTCGATCTTAATTCCCGATTCAGTGGGAATGCCAAAATCACGACATAGGATTAATAAAAAACTTACCAAACGCGAACCCATATCTCGATGAGCTAAGGTTTCGATCATCATTTCGGTTTGTAAAATACGGGATGATAAACCCCGCAACATTAATAATGATAGTTCGGGATTTTCTTGGAGGGCTTTTTCTACCTGCTCGATAGGTGCAGATAATAACTCTACTGGGGTAAAAGCTACTGCATGATAAAAGCGATCGCTTTTTTGTCCAGTAATTAGAGATAGCACCCCAAATACGGTATTTTCTCTTAAAAGAGCTACGGTAATTTCTTCTCCTGCTTCGTATACGCGGGATAACTTGACCGCACCTTTGAGCAAAAAGTAGACTCTTTCTGCTGGATCTCCAGGAAAAAATATTGTCTTACCGCGCTCAAAACTTTCTACAATGGGAGGAAATGAACCACGACCTAGCTTGCGAAATACTGATGCCAATGGTTGATTTTGTGTCAGAGGAAGTTCCATATAACCTAAAGCTGCGTTGGATATATTTGTGTTACGGCTTAATTATCTTAGATAGTTATATATTCTTACACTTAATCGTCAATTATTTGAGTTGATGTTATAACAATCCTCTTTGAAACTAGAAAACGATCGGTTATAACTGTCTTCAGTCATTAGTCTTGAGTCATTAAACGCACTCCAAAACGATTTAGGGTTGCTTTATCTATATACATAATAGTTATCCCTGTTAGATATTGCATCGCAATTCCGCAATTCCGCAATTCCGCAATTCCCCAGGCAGTTGTACTATAGATAATTGCAAGAAAATAAATATTGAGAAAAGACGATGCTCGATTTAACCGGAAAGAATGCTTTCGTTACAGGAATAGCCAACAATCGTTCTATCGCCTGGGGGATTGCCCAGCAGCTACACAAGGCTGGTGCCAATATAGGTGTTAATTATCTTCCCGATGAGCGAGGGCGTTTTGAGAAAAAAGTAACAGAATTAGTTGCGCCTCTAAATCCTAGTATTATTGTTCCTTGCGACGTGCAGGATGATGAATTGATGGACTCGATGTTTGAGATAATCAAAGAGAAATGGGGCAAAATAGATATTTTGATTCACTGTCTGGCGTTTGCTGACAAAGAAGATTTGACGGGAGAATTTTGTAATACCTCTCGTACGGGCTTTGCCAAAGCATTGGATATTAGCAGTTATTCTCTCAATTGTCTTGCAGGTAGAGCAAGACCATTGATGACTGATGGGGGTAGTATTGTTACTCTTACCTACTTGGGAGGAGTTAAAGTGATTCCTAACTACAACGTTATGGGAGTGGCTAAATCAGCTTTAGAAATGAGTATGCGCTATCTAGCTGCAGAATTGGGGCCAGAAAATATTCGCGTCAATGCTATTTCTGCAGGACCAATAAGGACTTTAGCCTCTTCTGCAGTGGGTGGCATTTTGGATATGATTCGTCGCGTAGAAGAAACTGCACCTCTGCGTCGTACTGTTACCCAAACCGAAGTTGGTAATACTGCAGCTTTTTTATGTAGTGATTTGGCAAGCGGTATTACAGGGCAGGTAATTTATGTTGATTCTGGATACGAGATTATGGGGATGGTGTGACTCGTTTAGTCAAAAACTATATAGCATGGGGATGACACGCCCTAGCTAGGAAGACCAAAATCTGAAATCTCTCGATAGGTCAAGCAAAACCTAGACAACAATTGGGGTCATGACAATCTTGTAGCGATACATGAATCATGCCATGACTATATACAGATGAGCAAAAGCAGACCCTAAAAGTTTCGGGAGCTGTATGCACTGAAAAGCGCACGTACAGATCTAAAAGAGAGGGGCAAAGCTTAATAGCTCTCCTCGACTCTACCCAATCCGTAAAGCTGGGGGACGGCAGGAAAAAACTGGCTGCTAGCCTAATGTGGTCAACTGTCTGCAAGTTCTCAATGTGAACGAGTGACTGCAAAAGGCGATCGGAATTAACTGATAACCTTAGTGACAGTACGGTCTAAGGAATTGATTGAATTGTCCAGAAGACTAACCAGCGAAAAGGCTCTATTAAAAAGCTTTAAGCTTTAAGCCAATAGCTCGCTTGCCTTTGGGGCCCAAAGGGTCCCTCCCAAACTAGTTTGGGAGTCTCTAACCCGCGAGAGATCCCGTGACCTCTTCTAATTAAGCTTATAGCTTATGGCTTAGGGCTTATAGCCTCCGAAGAAGCCCCTTTATGCGCTGAGACTCCTAAAAAGGGATTAGAAAGGTTTGGAGAAGCCTACACTGTATTTTACTGAATCAGTGTAGGAGTATCACAATATTTGACTGAAGTATAGCGATCGCCAAAATACTCTAAATACTATCTAAAGCTAGACCAAGCTACATCAATTTAAGATCGATTCATAAAATCTTGGGCAGCCACAAATCTTTGATTGACTTCTGTCCAATTAATTACATTCCACCAAGCCTCAAGATAATCTGTCCGTTTATTTTGATAGTTGAGATAGTAAGCGTGTTCCCAAACATCGTTACCCATAATGGGATATTTACCATCTAAAAAAGGACTATCTTGGTTGGGGGTACTCATGACTTCGAGTTCTTTTTCATCGTTCATTACCAACCAAGCCCAACCACTACCAAACTGCTTTGTACCTGCAGTATTAAATTCTTCTTGGAAAGTGGCAAAGTCGCCAAAAGAACTAGAAATAGCATCGGCTAATTCTCCCGTAGGTGTGCCTTCGCTATTGTTGGTCATTATCGACCAAAACATTGAATGGTTCGCATGACCTCCGCCATTATTGCGTACAATAGTTTGAATATCTTCGGGAAGGCTATCTATATCGAGCAGCAATTCCTCAATCGTTTGTTCTTGCAATTCGGGGTAAGGAGCGATCGCTTCATTTAAATTTTTAACATAACCAGCATGATGTTTATCATGATGCAAAGTCATGGTTTGACTATCAATATAAGGTTCTAAAGCATCATAGTCATAAGGCAGATCGGGCAGAACAAATTCTAAGTTATTTTGAGCAACGTTATTTTGAGCAACTACATCAGTTTCAGATAATGCTACTGTTTCACTAGCCCTGGGAGTGGATGCCACAGTACTGTTGGAGTATGGATTGCCCAGCACCAAAAATGTTGACAATGTACAGAAGAAAATAAGACCGTAAATTTTTTTTAGGTACATGAGGATAAAATAAATTACGCGAAACGATCGAATAGATCGATATATAGTAAGTCTATAAGTAATCGAACTAGTTGATATGGTTTCAATTCAAAAACAAATTGTTTTAATCACGGGTGCTAGCAGTGGTATCGGTGCATCCTGTGCCAAAATGTTTGCCCAACAAAAAGCATCGCTAATTTTGGCTGCCCGTCGTCGGGATAAACTAGAAGAAGTGGCGATGGAAATTAGGCAAAATTATTCCTGCGAAATTCACTTGCTGGAACTAGATGTATGCGATCGCCATGGCGTTGAAAAGTCTTTGGCATCCCTTCCCGAAGCTTGGCGCAAGGTAGATATCTTGGTTAACAATGCAGGATTAAGCCGTGGTTTGAATAAACTTCAATCAGGAGAAATCCAAGATTGGGAAGAAATGATCGATACTAATCTTAAGGGTTTACTCTATGTAACGCGATCGCTATTACCTAATATGGTCGAGCGTAACCAAGGACATATTATTAATATCGGCTCAATTGCAGGACACGAAGCTTATCCAGGGGGCAATGTTTATTGTGCTACCAAGGCAGCAGTCAGGACTCTATCCCAAGGAATTAAAATGGATTTATTGGGTACACAGGTTCGTGTTAGCTGTGTCGATCCTGGTACGGTAGAAACGGACTTTAGCAATGTAAGATTTCGCGGAGATACAGAAAGAGCAAAAAAAGTTTATCAGCAAATGAATCCTCTAACTCCTGATGATGTTGCCGAAATTGTCGTCTTTTGCGCTACTCGTCCCGCCCACGTTAACCTAAGCGAAGTATTGGTCTTAGCGACGGATCAATCAAGTGCAACGATGGTTAATCGACATTAAGCATTAAGCATTAAACATTAAACTTATTACTTCGTGAGTTGAAATAGGTTAAGGCACTCAAAAAAATAAGTCCCATAACTCCTGCGATCGGATTATTATCAATGCCTGTTATCCAAGTAGGAACGCGATCGCTATATTGAATTAATTCTCCGACGTTAACAATATAATAGCCCCACACCAAACCAGCATGGATACCTATACAAATTCCCAGGCGATCGCCATATTTGGCTTTACCTAGGATCAAAGCCACGCCCAATAACATTAATGCGGGAAATGTTACTGCAGTGCGAATAATTTCGGTTATGGGCTTGAGAAAGTGCGCCAAAGCAAAAACAAACGCACCGAGATACATACTGATTTTTCGGCTATAGTCGCGCTGTAATTCATCTAGCAGCCAACCACGAAAGACTAATTCTTCGGCAAGTCCAATTCCTAAAGCACTAATAAAACCTTCGATCGCAATTCTAATTAAAGAAAATGAAGCAGGAACTATTTCAATCCATCCTAATATTGCCTCGACGATAAATAAACTCAGACAAAGCCAAAAGCCAATTGCTAAACCTTTGACTGATTCAATAGTATTTCTGTTACTTATTTCTAGACCATAGCGAACAAAAATATTATCTTCTCGATAAACAAATTTGCCCCACAGTTTCCATAACAATAGTAATTCGATAAACAATAAACTCATGGTGACGATGGTAGTCAAATTAGGATCGTCACCCAACCACAAATTTATGGGAATTGCTAATGGCAACCATAAAATAGACAAAACACCAATGAAACACAACAATCTCATTGGTGCTGGATATTCGGATATTCGTTTCAATTAACTAATCATCAGCCTCGATGGTGCTAGTCAAACCATGATTGCAAAGAGTCTCGCAATAAAACTCCGCGTGTTCTAAAGCGCAGGTAATTACCAAACCAACCCCGCTGTTGTGGGTTTCCATCATGATATTGACTGCTTGAGGTTGGGTCATCCCGCCAATAGTTTGCATCAATACCTGTACGACATACTCCATCGAATTGAAATCGTCGTTGTGGAGTAATACTTTATAACGAGGTGCTTGTTTGCGCGTGGTGGAAGTCGAACTTTTATCTATTACAGAAGTTCCTAGAGACACAAGTTTTCTCCTTTGAAATTTCTTTTACTTAAAACTATAAAAAAATGCAGTTTGACGATCTTTAAGGGCGATCGCCAGTTAGATTAAGATTTTAAATATACCTTATATCTATTTTCTTGCGTGTGGAGAGAGACTGTAAGTT
>CAYXWE010000156.1:0-7440 GCA_964468145.1 uncultured Pleurocapsa sp. | reverse complement strand
CTTGTTTGGAAGGAGCAGCCATATTTGATAGCAAGAAAGATAATTCTCCCATACGTCTTAAGATAGTCGATAGTCAAAGTGACGACCCCAAAGAGAGGGAAGAAGCAGCCGATTACTTTACAGGCGACTGTCACGGAAAAATATCTCCCCAGTTGGCACGGGAAATTGGTGCTAAAAATAAACGACCATTTCAATTTAGAATGGCGTGGATGACGGCATGGGAGGTCAGAGGTCAGGCGAGCGACCCCGCACCGCCTTCAGGCGCAAGGGAATGCGCGAGAAATTCAGAGGTCAGAAGGAAAGAAAAGTTTTCTACACCTAATATCAGTTTTCTGGCTAAAGGAACGTTTCTGCCAAATCAGACTTTAACTGATGACAGGGGATATGACATCATTCTCGATCGCAGCTCGATTAAAGGTATTGCTAAAGATAAGTTGAATCAGGCTATTCCCTGTGGCGATTATCAACTACCCAAGCTGGCACTAGGCAATCGAGCCAATGCCGAACTACAGAAATACGATAACTCCTGGCAGTTTAACATTTGGTTTTCCAAGGAGGCGATCGCTTCAGACATCGTACCCGCTACAAAAGCCGAAGCGCAAAGACTGGCACAGATTCAATCTAATCCTCTCAAGCTCAATAGCTATATCGTCGAACAGCACGATAAGAAAGCTAGCTTTATTCAGACCGACGACGATGCAGTGAATGTAGAGAGTAATGAAGATGAAAAAGAAGCAAAAGAATCGAGATTGGTTTCTTTGCTACGTCATGATACCAAAGGACTGCTTACTGGTTATCCCAAGCTAGTAGAATTTCAACGCTCACAGTTAAGAAAAATTTGGCTCAATCTGGCAATCAAAGGAGCATTACACCACGATAGCGCGATGGCTCAACCTAGCGATAATCTCAAGCCAGGAACGATTGTCGCTCCTCATCTAGAAAACGACACTGAAGTTATTGTCACTCGCTATCCTATAGTCAGCAAAGATAACATCCGTCGCTACACCGTAGATAATCACCAGCCTGCTGCCCAATCTTTATTAAACTATCGTGGCTGCGTATTTATTCGCTCCGATCAAGCAATGCGTCACCATCAATGTGACTTCGATGGCGACCAACTAATAGTCACTCCCGCCTCTCGTTTTCCTGAGATTTCCCAGGAAATTCGCCCAGCTAACGAACCTGCCGAGTATCCTCAAGTAATTAAGCGAAATAAGACTGACTACAGCAAGCCTAAATACACCAATCTCAAACAAATAGCGGCAGCTATCAAACAAAACAGTATTGGTTATGTAGCTACTCTAATTGGACGAGTACAATCTTCCTCTAGCCCCTATCAAAAGCGATCGCGACAGTCAAAGTTTGAATCTGCCCAACGCCAACTTTTAGGTAAACTATTCGATGCTCTACAAATCGAAGTAGACTCGCCCAAAAGTGCTGCTCGCTATCAGGACTATCACGAGGATATTATTGCCCGAACTAAAAACTGGAGCGAAAAGTTTCCCAGTCCTCTATTTGACTACAAGAAAGACGAGCGAGTCTACAAAACAAGCTGTTTGCCTACCTCTGCCGATAACAATGTTAACTGTATTGCCGAACGAGCCGTCAATCCCCAGTGGAGTCGTACCAAAATTAAAAGTTTGGAACTCGGTCGCTTTGGCTTTTTATTTGACGAACCAGAAAACAAGCAGGATTTGAAATATTGGGAGCAGGTATGCTTACCTAAAGCTGAAGAAATCAGGCAGAGGTATCGCGATCGCGCCCTAGAAATACATCAAGCTTCTAAAGACGACCCCGAACGAAAGAAACAAGAGTTTGCTCGACTATATGAAGACTTGAGAGCCATAGTAGATGAAGAATTTTCTGATTCCCAAGATCGGATGCTGGCTGCCAGTGCCATGTGGAAGCTGGAGACTAACAATAAGAGTCTAAAGAACCATATTGCTGAATGTAAGAAGCTTGCCTGCAAATTGAGTTCGACGATTGAGTTGGTCAAAGAACATCAGTTTGTCAAATCATTAGAGCCAAAAGAAACCTGGGTAGTTAGCATTCCCTTTGTGCGACGCGATACTTTTCAAGATAACCGCGATCTAGTTGGCAGCCGAAGAAGTACTTCTTACCGACCTCTGGCAGCGGAGTTTAAAGCATTTCTCGATAAACAGGGGGCAAGCTATGAAGCTACAGCTAACCCCGATCTGCCCTTGATTGACTTCGCCCTAATCGATCCCAAACCAGAACTAATAAACAATCTACAGACCAAGCTAGGAAATAATGACAACGATCGCTTTCTCTGGCAAGAACAAACCCTAACTACCTACAAAGGAGATACCGTTCCCCTGCGTATCGTCCCACCCAAAGACTATACCTGGGTAGAGATGAATGAAGCTAATCTTTCCAAGGGTAGCCTAGTTCTCAATTTATTTGCCTCAGAAATATGTCAGAAACTAGAAGAATATCAGTTTACTTCTTTTAAGCTAATAGGGGCTAGACACAATGATTACAGCCAAGTTGACTTTAGCGACAAGCGGTTGCAAAACAAAGAATTTGAGTTTGTCGTCGGCAAATACAAAAATCCTAACGATTATCGTTACGGACAGCCGATGGTGCAGTTAAAGGGTAAGGATTTAGCAATGTTTGAGCCTCAGTCCCCACGATTGCCTGTCGGTTCGACGTTTACTGCCAGCATCGAGCAGAGTAAAGGCGCATTAATTCTCCATGTCAAACCAGAATCAGTTCGGCTTCCCAAGAGTGAATTACCTTCCAAGCCCAAACTTATCAATAAACATCGAAAAAAACACCAGCGTAAATTTCATTTAGATACACCAATGAACAAAGAAATGGATAGCAATATACCAGCTAAGAAAAAACGAAACTTTACTATAGATTTTGAGATTCCCGACCCAACAACGGAAACAAACCAGGAGCAAAAGAAAACTCAACCTGCTATTAAACAGTTATTATCCCCAGATGCTTCGATGGTGCTGCACCAAAGTATTAAAAGCCAGCATCAGAAAACTGGAGAAAATAAACTCATAATTGATAGTAAGGGTGAATGGACTGCTACAGTTCGCGGTCACAACTCGAAAGTACGCGATCGCCATCAGAAAGTTATTTTTCAGTCTAATTTAGCTACCGATAAAATTGACAAACCTTTATCAGAAGCCAACGCCGAACGATTTTTCCAGATGTGCGAACGAGAAACTAAAAAGGATAATTTGAACCCAAAAAAAGCCAATCGACTCAGACGCAAAAGTAAACAGGAAGAATTATCAATTTAGCAAACTAACTCAATTTAATTAAGCAAAGAGTGCCTGTAGCAAACAGCAGGCACGTTCAAATTCAATCAATTATTCTTTATCAAATTATGAATACCTCAAATAAAGTTAAATTTATCACCGCAAGCGATCGCCAAGGAGAAGTAGTCTTAAAGTATCTCAACAAGACTTGTCAGCAGGCTCTCAATTACTGCCAAAAAAACAATCTGCAATCCTACGAAGACTTTGCTCGAACGATTAAAGTGATTGGCGATCGCAATGCTCAATCGAAGGGCGAACATCTTGCAATCAGAGTCGGTGTTAAGGAAAATGACTTAGTATTGAGCCTAGCTAATCGACCACAATTGGGGACTACCAAGTCTATCAAAATGCTAGAACATTTAGGTGGCGAAGAAAAATATCGATATACTCGCTCATCAGTCGAGGGATTACTACAGAAAAAGCCAGTTAAAGAAAACAGCGAACTAAATTTAGAAGAGTTAGAAGATTTTTCAGTCTCTTCAAATGATAAAAATGACTTCATCGTAAAAGATCAAAAGAATAGTCGTTTGGATGTTGTCGATCTAATTGAAGATAAAACTACGTCAGTTGACAAAGAAGTACCAGAAGATCTGCTGTTTGAAACAGAAGAAGTAAAAGGTAGAACTCACCATGTAAAAGACGCTGTAGATGAACTGTTGAATGAGTCAGTTGAAGATAATAAAATTAAAGACAAAGAACCAGACTTATCACCTAGTAAGAAACTGCAACAGTCAGAAAGTAAGGAGGCTAAACCAGATGTAGTTGTTAAAAAGACTAAAAAAAGTCAATCCAAACCATCATTTGCCGACCGCGCTAGTAGAACTTTGATGGCACTGGGACGAAGAGCCGATACTTATACCCAAGATACTGATGGAATGACGGTAATGGCGACAAGTTTGAAAATGGGTGCAGTCGGAATGGCATTTGCCCATAAATTATTAGAAAAGCGTGAAGAAAAAAAGCTGAAAGCGACTATCGATCGCATTCTGGCTGCACAAGAAAGAACGAGCCAACTTGTAGAACGTTCAAAATCTATAAAGCAAAAGGCAAAAGAACCTGAAATCGATAGCGAACTGGATTTAGATGAGGATCTAGATTCAGATATTAATCTAGATGCGGATGTAGAGATTGAGTCTGACGATGAACTAGACCTTGATGACGAATTAGATCTAGACGATGAGTTAGACCTGGAAAAAGATATTTCCGACCAACTAAATAAGGCAGTAAAAACTATCGATCGCCAGTTAATAGATATCGATCCAGAAATCTCAGCCGAACCAATTGTCATCGATCGCTCTGCTGATTTTGACCGACAATTAGAGCAAATCAACGCTGCGCTAGAGCGACTGGAACAAAAATTGGACTCTTTAGAGGAGAGGATCGAACATCTCGAACAGTTACTGGATAAGCAAGAGAAGGAAGAAACAAACAACAGCGTGGACAAGAATGACGATTTGTGGAATGAAGAGATATCTAATGAAACAGTAGAGAATTTGGATACTCAGCTAGTTAATGTCTTACTGGATGTTAGCGAAAAATACGAGCAAATTAATCCCAATTCAGAATCGGGAATTCCTATCGGCGATAGTTGTCGGTTGTGTAGCGATAGCTCTGAGGATAAGACAGTCATTGCTATTGAAGAACAAGATGATGAGGAAACAGAAGAGATTTTTAAAGCGACGATAGATAGTGATTCTGGTGAATTTGAAATTATTCAAGATGAGCTAGATGAAGATGAGAAGCAGTCTATTGTCGAGAGCTTTAGCCAGAAGTTAAAGGAAATCGATGATTTTCTAAAGAAACAACAGAAAGAAGCTCAATCGAGTCGCGTTGCGAAGCCATGCCGTCAGGCTTATCGCCAAAAAAAACAAAAGGAAATAGCAATGGTTGATTAGTAAACTATAGATTTAAAATCGTCTCAAAAATTTGACAATTTAAAGTTCATCATTTGCCCTGAATAGTTGGACAGTACTTATAACTTTTAGAATACAATCTTTTGTATCTTGATACTTTATAACCCTAAATATATTTGGCATACCTAGTGCCATAAGTGAAATGTATCCTTCACCTATTTGTAAGCAATGTTTTTTTTGGTCTGGATTTTTATATTCTATTGGATCAGCTTTGTTCTTTCCGTAATCACGAAAACATAATATTATCGGGATGTCTTTTGCCTCTGCAATTTGCATTTCTATACCAAGACCAGTTGAAGGAAAGCTAGCTTCACTTACGATCAAGTCGGCATTCTCAACCATTTTCCGATCCCAAAGATAACAAAGACGAGCTTTATCCTCTAAAGGCTTTTCTGCTAACTGCGGATCGCTGTTCACAAGAGCGTATTTTACTGTGCCACAGTTTTCAGATTCTAAAGCTAATGCTAAACAATGTATAGAATTAACGTAGCTGTCAAAAAGAAATCGAGGTACGTGTGTCAGACTACATGCCAGGTAAATATTCATGTTCAAAAAATGATTTCAATTTAACTTGCGGGTCTAACATTAGGTGCCAAAAATCGATATCCTGTAATTTCTGAAGCAATCTCATCAAAAAATTGGATAGAGGCTCTTTGAATAAACTCACTTAATAGCCAATTTTGCTGTCCTGATAAAAAAGAAGATAACTGTAATGGTTTATATCTACATAACTCACTAATTCGATGCATTGCTGCAAGCGTTATAGTTGATGAAAATCTAGATATTCTATACGGACCAGAAGTTTTTGCTTTTATGTACCAAAGAGTTTGTACTCCATTTATGTAGCACAAATCCTCACGAAGCTTACGATTCAATACAATTAGGTTATTGATGTCAGAAAGTCTAGGATTTGTTAATTTCGAGATTGGAGTAGAATCAACTGACCTAATTACATATTGGTTTTTTCAGATGATTCCAAAGTGAATGTTGTAGGTAGCCTCTTTATAGTTTGAAATGATGAAAAGCTGCTTGATAGCTTTGCTCTAAAATAAACCTGTTTTATCTTGGGATCGGCTACATACATACAATCGATTAGTGGTATATACATCTCAGTCTGGCTTGGATAGGTAAGGCAATATGTTCTATGTATGTATGGCAAATTGAATAATAAGTCTCTAAGACTGTGTATATTTGAGGGTTCGGTTTCTCCATAATAGTTGGATAATGAGGGAAGAACTCCTTTGTTTAAGATTTTTACTCCTTCATTAGTAATACTAATTTTGCTGGATGCACCACGCATGTTGTGAGCTTTGACTCCATGATATTCAGTAAATTGCTGTCGCTTTGCAGACAAGAGAGCCTTTACTGCATTCATAAAAGAGTAGTAGTGAAGTAAAGGAGAAGATTGTATAGGTAAACCCGAAGAGGCATTGTGAAATTCACGCGCTTGCGTCCAATAAAATGAGGCTTTTTCTTCCTTTTTCTGGTAGTGTAATTTAAGTAGTGAAAAAAGACTTAATTTGATAGTTTGAGTTCATTGAAATGATGCAGAAAATATAATATTGCACCTTCATGATTAAAAAAGTTTTTGGAAAATGCCAGATTTTTCCTGACCAATCTAGAGCAACGATGTCTTAGAGTATTATTAAATCTTTCTATTTTCGTAGTTTGACCAGATTTTTTATCACTCGGATAATGGCGAGATGATGGAATAACTCCTACGTATGACTCCCACAAATCAGTATAAAATGTTCCGTTGCTCCTCAGCTTTTCTGGTAAACTTTTCCAGAAATCTTTGGCGCTCTTTCTCGTTCTATCTCCTATACTAAATCCCACTATCTGACCCGTTTTTTTAGCAATTCCCAACCAGATATAGACAGGATTTTCTTTGGAGTTAACGTATGACCACAACTCGTCACATTCAATTGCTATATCTGATACATCATAGGTTGCAACCTCTAACTTACATGGGATAGAGCGAAAAATTCTGTTAACGTAACTCTGCAACCAACTCATGGAAATGTTCAAACATCGCGAGATTCCTCGCAGCGATATTCTTTCAAGCAGTAACCTATTTATTAATTCTTTTTCTTGAGCAGTGATTAATTTGTTCTGCGGTTTTTCAATGAATTGTCTTCGGCATTGTTTGCAAAGAAATTTCGGTTTTTTATGATGAGTGCTTCCGTTCTTCGATATCTGGGTTGAACCGCAGTAAGGACATGGAGGACGCT
>CAYXWE010000155.1:0-7447 GCA_964468145.1 uncultured Pleurocapsa sp. | reverse complement strand
TTACACTGTCCTTTGACCCCCAACACCCACCATTTAATCGACGAAGATGCCACTTCCAAAATGAAACAGGGAGTAATGCTGGTTAATACCAGTCGGGGTGGGTTAATCGATACTCAGGCGGTAATTAAAGGTTTGAAATCTCGGCACATCGGACATTTGGCTTTGGATATCTACGAACAAGAAAGCAATATGTTTTTTGAAAACATAGAAGTCTAATTAAAAATTTACTACCTCAAGTTCCTTTATTTTTGTTATTTTGCAAGTAAGGAAAATGAAAG
The DNA here is from genome assembly GCA_964468145.1 of uncultured Pleurocapsa sp. Lineage (GTDB taxonomy): Bacteria > Cyanobacteriota > Cyanobacteriia > Cyanobacteriales > Xenococcaceae > Waterburya. The sequence continues at coordinate 7,169 of CAYXWE010000155.1, read as the reverse complement.
TCGAGATTAGGGCGTATCATCAACACGGGAGTGGAATATGCGCCGTGCGACGGGTATTTCCTCCCGTTAATTAGAAAAAAAGAGCTTTCTTTTCCGCATTTTAACGTCCTACTTTTATATAACTGATTTGGAAATAGGAGAATAGAAAAATATGCGAATGTTACACACTATGTTGAGAGTGGGAGATTTAGATAAATCGATCGCCTTTTATTGCGATATTTTGGGCATGAAGCTATTGCGACGCAAAGACTATCCAGGAGGGGAATTTACTTTAGCCTTTGTGGGTTATGGCGAAGAAAAAGATAATACCGTAATCGAGCTTACCTATAACTGGGGTGTAGAAGAGTATGACCTAGGAAAAGGTTACGGACATATTGCCTTGGGAGTGGATGACATCTACGGTACTTGCGATCGCATTAAGGCTCAGGGCGGTACAGTCAGTAGAGAACCAGGGCCGATGAAACATGGCAGTACTGTAATTGCCTTTATCGAAGATCCTGACGGCTACAAAATTGAATTAATTCAATTGGGAACGCAAGGTTCGGCAAAACAAGAAGCAGCAGCAACCGCTTAGAATTAAGATTTCAGAGCATAAAAACTCAGAGTGGTATTGCCGTAGGTTTTAGTACGATATATTTCTAAACCTTTTACTTCTTGGGCTTGCCAAAATTTAGGATTGTGTTCGACGGCGATCGCACCTTCGAGAGTAACTAACTCTAGTTGGGCGATCGCCTTAAGTATTGGTAAATATAAATAACTGTTGTAAGGCGGATCGAAGTAAATCCAGTCAAACTTTTGCCCTGCTATACTTTTGATTTTGACTAAAGCATCGCCTTTGATAACTTGATAGGATTGTTCTGGGCTAGCCATCTGCTGCCAGTTTTGTTCGATTATGGTGCAGGCTTTAGGATACTGTTCGATACCAATTACTTTACTAGCACCGCGACACAATGCCTCCGCCCCCATAGAACCATTACCCGCGCACAGATCCAGCCAGCGACAATCAGTAATGCCATCGCGCCAAATATTAAATAAAGCTTCCCTAACTCTGGCAGAAGTAGGACGAGTCCTCTGTCCTGGAATGGTTTTTAGTTGGCGGTTGCCATAAATTCTCATGTTTTCTAGCTTTTAGAAATAGCTTAATTAAATTTGCCGTATTCTAAAAAGTTGAGAGTCTGTTCGAGAACGGCATCATTATTCATGATAAAGCTATGACTATAAGGTACAACTAAAAAATCTTGCATTTGGGGTAATTTGGCACTGGCGACTGAAACTTTACCATCATCTGCACCAGGAATAAGATAAGAATAAAACGGATTGAGGCTTTTATTACCAATAATTATGCCCGCTGCAAAGTTTGCCTTGCCTAAAGTATTGGGAACAGAATTAACATCTGTACCTAAAGATAAACCAGCTTCGCCATTAATAAATTTAAAGAACGGAATTATTTTGAGTTTATCTACCAGTTCGCTACCCCGATTGGGAGGACTCAGCATCACCACTCGATCTATTTGAAGATTGCTAGATTTGTCTAGTTGTCTGACGATTATGCCTCCCATGGAATGGGTCACAACATCGATATCCCTCCCATCTTCTAACAAACATTTGGCAATTTCGGGTTCGACAAAATCAACCGCAAGTTTCCCGATCGAATGCTTCCTTGAAGGATATTGAACATTACAGACATCATAACCAGCCTGCTGCAAAGCTCGAGCGATTTTATTCATCGAAGTAGAAGAACGTATTAAACCATGCAACACCACAACGGTTTTTTGCTTGCAGGTAATCTCAGCATCGCAGTTAGCAATTAACCTTTGAGTTTGTCCTGGCTGCCATAAAGGTCGAGAAAATGCGATCCCTAAAATAATCGCAGTCGTCACAAAAAGCTTTTTGTTTTTTAACATTTAAGCTAACTAGCAATTAATTCCGAATCATAGTTGAGAACCTCAATCCAGACTCTCGCACCACAGCTTAATGGTTTATCTGGGCTGTAGACGACTCGACAGGGCAAAGGAATTTCTAACTGGTGTACATAATGTTTCTTATTTCGATCTCGTACTGCGATCGCGGGTTCTCTTTCTTCAGGACTCTTTTTGATGTTTTGCTTGATGATATTGCTGTTGATGTGAACAATGGTCTTGGTCGCGTTTCTGCCCGTTTTCCAAGTTCCTGCCTGCCCTCGTTTTGCTTTAGTGATTATCGGCATTCCATCATGCAAAGGAATTAGCCAGAACTTCCCTGATTTGTATGCTCCTTCAACTCTATTTTGCTGTAATAGTTGTCTCAATCTACGAGTCGAGATTTCTAAAAGAGATGCTGCTTTGGTGGTGTGTACGTACATAGTCAAAGAAGTATTCCGATAATGGTAAACTTAGCTTACCCCAACCTGTCTGCATCTTTTAGTAATGTGCTAAATTTTAGCTAAATTATTAACCGATTGATTGTTTTTGATAGCAACTAAAGCAAAATCAATTCCCATCTAAGTTTCATTTTTAATCATTTCGATAAATCTTACCTAAAGTGCGATCGTTTTTAATCTCCACAACAAGATCCGCAGTCTTCAATAGAGGTTTGATAAATAATTCTGGATGGAGAGACTGCCAAAAATATTCCACAAAACGATCTATTTCACAATCGCTCATTCCTGTCTTACCCGATGCCATCATTTTATGTTCCGCTTCTTTGCGCCACTGTTTGCTCAGGCGGTAATCTTCAGGATATAAAACTATTAAACGATCCAATTTATCCCATAGGGGTAAGTAAGCTTGCAAACGCTGGTTGTTATCCTTGGCAAACTGAATATCTTCTGGGGTAACAATTGGATGGGGCGGATTATCAAAATAGCTTTCTTCCAAAGGCTGGACTCCTACAAACCAGCCCTCGAACAATAAGATATCGGGTTTGGCAATAGTTTCAAAATTGGCGCGATCGCCCGAACCATTATAAGCAGATTTATCAAAACGAGGTAGCAAAATATCGTTGCTCTTATCTGGCTGCAAACACCGTTCGATTACCTCGATACCCAAAGCAATATCGTGAGTCCCAGGAGGACCGCGCCAAATCATGCGGGGGTCTTGTTGCCTTAATTCTTGTCTTTGATGGTGGGTAAGATATAAATCATCTATAGACAAATTGGCAACTGTCAAACCCAAATAATTGAGAATCAGCTTGAGAACGATACAGAGAGTACTTTTACCCGTACCCTGACCGCCCAAAATACCTTGAATTAAAGTTCGGTCTAATTTCTGTCCTGCGGTTGCTAAATCTAAAGCAGTGGGTAACCAAAAAGTATGAAAAGTAGAGATCGCCACTTCTCGCTCTTTAAAGCCCATACTTTCGCACATCGCCCAAACTTGAAGCAGCAAATCCCCAAAAAATTCTGATTTCTCACCTTGGGATAAAAGGCTGTTGAATTTGGTTTTATATAACGAGTTTTCTCGATACATCTTGCTCTACTGTTCGACGTTTAACGATAAATGTTTAATGTTAAGAGCCTAATTTAAATGCTTCTAAAAATAAGCTATAAATTAAGCCGACTTTAAATAGGTTCAATACATCGATATAGAGCGATCGTCTTTTGGATAAGTCAGCTTTACTTTTACGGCGACCATAAACGAACCTGCTAGTCAATTCTGTAAAAGTAAAAACAATCGCAGCAGCAGGAATATCCCACACAGCATCCTGTCCAGCAGTGGTAACAATTGCCGAACCCATAAAAAATCCCATCAGGATACTAATCAGACTGAGAGCAATTCTGCGCCAGGGATTACTAAATAATAATTCCAAGCGATCGCTAGTAATATCCACTAAAGTATTTAATCGAGTACGTTGCATTGAATTAAGGAACGAAGAAGGAGGAGCGAGGAAAAGTTCGCAATTGATTATTTATTAATTATTTTCAGCGATCGATTTGATTATAAATCCACAAGGAACTAACTATCCCCACAAAATGACCAGCAACAATGTTAATACAGGCTTGAATAATAAAAACATCTAAAGAATTCACAAATTCTGTATTAGTTTGACTGTTGAAAATTTTACCAGGATCTAAAGATAAAGTTTTAGAAAGAACAATTCCCGCGATGGTTTGCGCTCCCAAAATAGTGATAAAAGTACCTATAAGGCTAGTAACAATAGCAATCTGAACTATTCTCATAGTCATAGACTTTTTAGGTGGGATAGTATTAGGAATAATAAACTTAGTTGCCATTTTGCCGTACCTAAAGGAAATACAAATTCCCACAATCAAACAAATCAAACCACAAACAGCACAAAATAAGCTGAACCCTACTCCTGAATTACTTCTTTCGTTTTCGTTTACTATCGCCAATGCTAAGGTTACAGAAGAAACTACTGCCAAGAAGACTTGAATCCAAAAGCCCGCTAATCCAGCCCATTTAAGAGTGTTACCAACCTTACGCATTCGTGCTGATTTGGCAGTAGGAGAAGTTGCTGCAGCAGAAGAACCGCCCGCACTATCGGAATATGGTGTAATGTCTGATTCTCTAGTCATGATTTTACCGATCGATTATTATTTAATTTTAGCTGAACCGTGAGAAGCCCTATATCTGTATCATCAAGAGGGATAAAAGGCACTCTCTATAGCAATCCTATTTGAAACTAGAGAAAGATTGGTTATAACTGTCTTCAGTCATTAAACATACTCCAAAATTATTTAGGCTTGCTATATATGGATGAATAATAATTTTCTTTGATTAAAAAATTATTTTGCTCTTGAGGGATCAAATCGGCGATCGCTTGTTCCTGACAACAATTTATTTTCATAAACAGGTTTTTCAATCCCCAAATAGCATGACCAAACCACCAACTAACAGCAGGTAAATGTCCTTTGGGAGCACAAAGACTGAAGATGAGACTTTTTTTTCTCAGCCATCGTTGTCGAACATACCAGCCGACTTCTTTGCCAAAGTTTTGATAATTTTTTACTTGTAAATCTTGCCAAATTTGGCTTTGTACTCGAAAACCGAAATGTCCGTTGGAATAGTCATGCCAAAGTTCATTGATAATTTGTAAATCCCTACAGGCTAAATTTTCTAGATCGTCTCGTTCAAACCAATCTCTTCTTTCTTGACTAGCCCCAAGCAATAAAAGCTTTTCTGTTTCTTGATTTGCTTTTTGCCAATTTTGGGCTTCTAGATAGCTTTTTAATTGAGCATAGTCAATTTTGGCTTCTGGTAGAATGGTTGTTGGTGAAGATAAAATTGGATTTATATTATGTAGAGCGATCGCCGAACTGGAATCGATCTTATCTAAGTCTCGTAAAACTTCTTGGGTAGATTGATAGCGTTTGTAAGTTCTTCTAGCAATCATCTTGTCAATTGCTTGAGCTAATCGATCGTCGATGGAATTCTCCCCTAAATAGTCTCGCCACACCCAAGTATCTTCGCCATCGCTGTATAGATCGAAGGGAGAGATTCCTGTTAGTAAATAAAGGCAAGTAACGCCCAAACTGTAAATATCGCTGCTAACAGTTGCTTTGCCTCTTAATTGTTCTGGAGCGATATATTCGGGAGAACCAATGATATTTCTCGTTTGATGTAGCAAACTAGGTACAACTTTCTCGAACGCACCAAGATCGACTAAAACTAATTTACCGTTGGAACTGCAAATAATATTTTCAGGCTTGATATCTCGATGAATAATATCAAACTGATGAATATACCCCACCACTGGCAATAAATTAACCAAAAGTTGAGTAACACCACGTTCGTTCAAAATACCTTTTTTGGCAGTCAATTGCTGTAAATTATCGCCCTCAATCCATTCCTGCACTATATACTGATGCTTGTCTAAAGAGAAATAATCGTAAAGCTGAGGAATTTGAGGATGTTGACCCAACTTATTTAAAATATCGACTATGGAAAAAGGCTTATCGCCAGCACGATCCTGAGCATATAATTGCTTAATAACGCAATAGACTTCTTGTCGGGAATTTTTTCGCTCTACACCCAAGAAAGTTCTACCCATACTTCCTTGTCCGATAATTTTCAACCCACGATAGCGATCGCGAAGCAAAAGAGAAATACGACAGCTAGAACAAAATTCTGCTCGAATGGGATTGTTGGGTTGCAAACAGTCTGGGTTAAAACAATAGCTCATAGGTTAGAAAGGATAAGGCGATCTTTCTTTTATTTTTCCCAATTCATAGCAAGAAAAAATTTGTGCTAGCCCAGAGATTAGCGATCGCTAAAAATGAAGGTTTAAAAACCAATTAGAATAACCTATAGCAATCCTCTCTGAGTTATGAAAAATTATTTGTTTTGAATGTCATTTGTTCTTTGTTCTTTGTCACTGGGTCTTTTCATAAATGATTTAGGGTTGCTATAGATGCTTAATAACGGGAAAAACAAAACTATGGGATCGAAACCAACTAATCTAACAATTCGTAGGCTTGGGATAACTCTAATCGCTTTAATAGTTTTACTAACTTCGATCGCTTCCTCTGCTGTTGCAGGTACTGTCGGCGATCTAGAAAATGGTGCAAAAGTATTTCAGACTAACTGTGCTGGTTGTCATGTCAAGGGGAAAAACATTGTGCGACGGCGTAAAAACCTGAAGTTAAAAGCTCTCCATAGATATAAAGTGGATAATCTAGATGCGATCGCCTCTCTTGTAACAAACGGTAAAGGAATTATGTCAGCCTATGGCGATAAGTTAACTGCTGAAGAAATCGCCAACGTTAGTTCCTACGTATTGCAAAGAGCAGAGCAAAATTGGAAATAAAGCATTGGTAGGTGCGTAATGCTCTCAATATAAACTTGAAAAAATTCATCGAAACGATCGCTTTTACCAACTAATTCTTTTTCTATGTTTGATGATTATACTTTTTGCAGTCAAACTGTAAATAGTTAGATTGCCTGGTTGAGGATATTCGCCACAGGCGATCGCTGAATATATTTTAAATATGACTTTGGTACGAAAACCTGGCACGAATATATTGAATATATTCAAAACTATAATTCAAACGGGGAAATACTAATTATTTCCCATATGCCATAGAGCTTTGATACAAATAAGCAGAATAAAATTTCTAATACTTGATTCATTCTTAAATGTTCTGCTTCCAAACATATATCAAAATCGAACAAAAAAAATTAGGGCGTGTCATCAATTAGAAAAAAAGAGCTTTTTTCGGCATTTTAACGACC